>CAVFND010000260.1:0-2748 GCA_963623615.1 Oscillibacter sp. ER4
GTGCAGAGAGCGGCCGCTGCCTGCGCTGCGACCACTTCGGCTACGGCATCTTCAAGGGAGGGAGGATCGAAAGATGGTAACACTCACGATCAACGGCAAAGCCGTCTGCGTCCCGGAGGGGACAAGCATTTTAGACGCGGCGCGTTCGGTCAATATCGATATCCCGACGCTCTGCTATCTCAAAGACCTCAACGAGATCGGCGCCTGCCGCATCTGCATGGTCGAGGTCGAGGGGCAGGAGACGCTCGTCGCCGCATGCGACAACGAGGTTCACGAGGGCATGGTCATCCATACGAATTCCCAGAAGGTGCGCATGACGCGCCGCGTGAATCTCCAGCTGCTCCTGAGCCAGCACGAGGTCAACTGCGTCAAATGTACGCGCAGCGGCAACTGCAAGCTCCAGAAGCTTGCCAACGACTATAACCTGCTCGGCGCGCCCTATCAGAAAAAGCTGCGCCCGGCCTCCGTCGACTATTCCGCGCCCATTCTGCGCTTTGAAAACCGCTGCGTCAAATGCATGCGCTGCGTGCAGGTCTGCGATAAGATGCAGGGCGTGCATATCTGGGACCTGGTCGGCACCGGCTCCCGGACGACCGTCGGCACTGCGCGGGCAAGCAGTCTCTCAAGCTCTCTTTGCACCTATTGCGGCCAGTGCGTGACCCACTGTCCGGTCGGCGCGCTGGAAGAGCGCGATGATACTGACCACGTGTACCGGATGCTGGCAGACCCTGAACTCACGACCGTCGTACAGGTCGCGCCCGCAGTTCGCGCGGCATGGGCGGAGTATTTCGGCCTCACGCCGGAGCAGGCGACACCGGGTGTGCTCGCTTCCGCGCTTCGCCAGCTTGGCTTCAACTATGTATTCGACACCAATTTCAGCGCGGACTTGACCATCATGGAAGAGGGCAGCGAGTTCATCGAGCGCTTCACGCACAAGGAAGCGTATGCATGGCCGATGTTCACCTCCTGCTGCCCCGGCTGGGTACGGTTCGTAAAGGGACAGTTCCCGCAGTTCGCGAAGAACCTGTCTACCGCGAAATCGCCGCAGCAGATGTTCGGCGCAGTGACGAAGAGCTATTTTGCCGAAAAAATCGGCGTTGATTCGAAAAACCTTCGCGTGATCTCCGTCATGCCGTGCACGTCCAAAAAGGCGGAGGCGGCGCTTCCCACGATGAAGGATGCCTGCGGCGACCCTGATGTCGACGTGGTCATCACCACGCGTGAGCTCGTGCGGATGCTCCGCTGCTCGATGATCGACCCGGCGGCCCTGGAGGCAAGCAGCTTCGATTCTCCGCTCGGCTCTGGCACGGGCGCGGCGGTGATCTTCGGCGCGACCGGCGGCGTCATGGACGCGGCGCTTCGCAGCGCGTATTACCTTGTCACCGGCAAAAATCCTGACCCAGATGCCTTTACCGCCGTGCGTGGGATGCAGGGCTGGAAGGAAGCCAGCTTCGAGATTCCCGGCGCTGGCACCGTCCGCACGGCGGTGGTCAGCGGACTTGGAAATACCAGAAAGCTCATGGAGGCAATCGCCTCCGGCCGCGTGCAGTATGACTTCGTCGAGGTCATGGCCTGCCCCGGCGGCTGCGCGGGCGGCGGCGGCCAGCCGATCCACGACGGCGTCGAATGCGCCGAGCAGCGCGGAAACGTCCTTTGGAGTCTTGATAAAAAGTCAGCGCTCCGCTTCTCCCACGAGAACCCGGACGTGCAGGCGCTTTACACGGAATTTTTGGAAAAGCCCCTGTCCGAACGCTCCCACCATCTGCTGCATACCGACATTGACGCCTGGCAGATGCCGCAGGGATAAAGCCCTTTTCATGGGGAAGGCTTTCCGAGTGGTTGTGTAGAGGCAAGACAAAATAGAACAGATCGCTGCGGTCAAATGATTCTGACCGCAGCGATATTTCTCTGTACGAATGGTAAGTGTAAGCGCAAACGCTTTTTTATCCGCAATTCCTTGACAATTTTATTGGATGCTGATAAAGTTAAAATATAAATAAGACAAAGACCTGATTACAAATAGAAAAGGGCGGGAAGGGCGGCAATGAAGAAAAGAATCATTCGCGGATGCCTGCGGATCGCAATTCTGGCGGTCGTGGGCAGCGTACTTGGCTGGCTGAGCGGAGAACTGTTTGGAGAGCGTGCGCTCGTTACAGACGCAGCGACTGCTGCGACGCTGGGTGCGGCCATCGGCATTCTGGTCGGTGTCGTCCTGTTTCCGGAAAAGGCATGATCTCAGCCATTTTGTACTGAAAACTAAGGAAAGCTTTTCGTCTTGGCGTCAATGTTTTTTGATCGCCGCAACGGCGTAGCTTTTGTGTCAGACGGCTCTTACAAGATTCAAGGGCTTTCATGAAAATGGAAGTTTTCAATGAGAGCATAGTATCACAGGGGTGGAGGTAAAAAGCAGACAGCATAATGGGCGCAGTGCGCCGGGAAAGGAGCAAGAGATGGCAGTAAAAGCAATTACGACAGACAGTTTTCAGGATGATGTTTTGAAGGCCAGAAAACCAGTTCTGGTGAAATTCTGGGCACCGTGGTGTGGGTATTGCCGCGCACTCGCACCGGCGTTGGAGTCGATCGAAACACAGTATGAGAGCCTGATCTGTGTGGGACGCGTGAATTTTGATACGGAAAGCGCACTGGCGCGAAGATATAACATCCATAAACTGCCGACGCTGCTGCTGTTCATCAACGGCGCTGTGGCAGGGTTCCTGATCGATCCTTCTACCGAAAGGGAAATCGACG
>CAVFND010000261.1:0-2733 GCA_963623615.1 Oscillibacter sp. ER4
GCGGGGAAACTGCTGGTGATAGGATTATTTTCGCTGCTGCTTTCGGGCTGCATGTTTACGACGCCGGAGACGTCGCTCTACCGCCTGCCGAAGCTCGCGGGCGAGTATGAATCGCTTGAATCGCAGATCGACGCGCTGCTCTCGAGCGGCGCAGAGTATTCCGCGCCCACGTCGGGCAGCAATTTGCAGAGCGTGCAGATGATCGACCTCGACGGTGACGGCAGCGAGGAGGCAGTGGCCTTCTTCCGCCGCGCGAGCGACAAAAAGCCGATGAAGGTCTACATTTTCAAGGCCGACGGCGACAGCTACGAGCGTTACGCCGTGATCGAGGGCATGTCGAGCCAGATCTACAGCGTGAACTACGCGGACTTGGACGGCGACGGGCGCAAGGAGATCTTAGTCGGCTACAAGAGCAGTTCGGACGTGCAGGGGCTTGCCATCTATCCGCTCTCTCCCGGCACGCCGGAATCGCTTTTGACGACGGGCTATTCGCGCTATGCGAACCTCGACATGAACGGCGACGGAAAGCAGGAGCTTCTGATTATTTGCAGCGATGAAGAGAGTGCGGCGCGCGTCGACTACTACGATTGGGACGACGGCGCGCTGCACGCGAAGTCCTCGCTGCGCCTGTCCGCCTCCGTGGCGGAGCTGAGCCGCCTGACGGCCGGCACGCTGATGGGCGGAGAGAACGCGCTGTTCGTCACGGGCGTGACGGGCGATAACCTGACCGTGACGGACGTGCTGGCGCTCAGAAGCGGGCGGCTCCAAAATATCGCCCTCGGCGCGGACGCGAATCAGGCGCCCGCGGAAGAGATTTTCCTCGGCCTTTTCCCGCGCGATGAAAACGACGACGGCGTGACCGAAGCGCCGAAGACGCGGCCCTTGCAGCGCTTTGACCGCGAGAGCGAGCCGCAGTATTACGTCGTCTGGGAGCAGTACAGCGTGGACGGCACGGTGACAGATGTACAGAGCTGCTTCCACAATGTGGCTGACGGCTGGAGCCTTGTGTTGCCGGATGAGTGGGACAAGGACTATTTGACCGTCGAGCGCAGTGCGGGCAGCGGCGAGACCGCCGTATCTTTCTACCGCGTGGGCGAGGGCGGCTCGAGAGAGAAGCTGCTCACCATCTATACCCTGACGGGCGAGGCGCGCGAGGGGCTTGCGAACATCGGCGACCGCTTTGTGCTCACGCAGCAGGTGGAGGCGGTGTACGCCGCGGAGATCGGCGATGCGTGGAATATCACGCTTGATGAGCAGTCGCTGCGCGAGCGCTTCTCGCTTATCACAGCGGAATGGACGATGGGAGACAACTGAGAGGAGAAACGATATGAAAAAAGTGCTGGTGCTGGAGGATGAAGCCAGTATCCGTAGTTTTATTGTCATCAACTTGCAGCGCGCGGGCTACGAGGTCGTGGAGGCCGAGTGCGGCGAGGAAGCGCTTCAAAAATTGCAGGAGAATCCCGACACGAAGCTGTGCCTGCTCGACATCATGCTGCCGGACATCGACGGATTTGAGGTCTGCAGGCGTATCCGCATGTCGAACGCGCAGGTCGGCATCATCATGCTGACGGCGCGCACGCAGGAGATGGACAAGGTGACGGGCCTGATGACCGGCGCGGACGACTATGTGACAAAGCCGTTTTCCCCCGCCGAGCTCACCGCGCGCGTGGACGCGCTGTTGCGCCGCATGGGTGAAAACACACCCACCACGCATTCCGGAGAGCTGTATCAGCCGCCGTTTCTGCTGAATCTGACGAACCGGACGCTTGAGAAAAACGGCGAGCGCGTCAAGCTGACGCAGATCGAATACGCGATCGTCAAGCTCTTTATGGAAAACCGCGGCAAGGCGCTCGCGCGCGAGGAAATTCTTGACGCTGTGTGGGGCAAGGGCTACTTCGGCGAGCTCAAGATCGTGGACGTGAACGTCCGCCGCCTGCGGCTCAAGATCGAGGACGACGCACAGGAGCCGAAGTACATCTCCACCGTGTGGGGCTTTGGCTATAAATGGACGGTGTGAGTGCACCGAACAAAGGAGGGGCAGCGATGCCGGACAATCGAAAAGGCTTTGCTTCGGCGCTGCACATCCGCGGCCTTCGCCAGCGGTGGATGTTTTCGGCGGTGCTGCCAATTTTGCTGGTGCTGGTGCTGGCGGTGGCGCTGTTCAGCGTGGGCATGCGGGAATACTACTATAGCGCGATGCGCTCTGGCCTTGAGAGCCGCGCGCGCATCGCGGCAGAGACGTTTACGGGCTACGGCGTGAAGAGCTACAGCGAGTATTACCGCCTTGCGTCGTACTCGGCTGAGACGTTTGAGGAAAAGGACACGATCGAGCTCCAGTTCATCAACACGAACGGCCGCGTGCAGGTCTCGTCCTACGGGCTGACGGCGGGCACGCTGCCCGGCACGAGCGACGTTGACAGTGCGATCGGCGGCAAGATGGCGTCGTTTCAGGGCCGCGACCCGCAGACGGGGGAGAATATCCTCGCGGTGTCGTATCCGCTGTTTTTTAACTCACGCGTCGTGGGCGTGCTGCGGTACGTGACGTCACTGCGCGAGGCGCAGCACCGCGTGCTGGTCGAGTCGCTGCTCGCTTCGGCGGCGGCGCTCGTGTGCATGGCGCTGATCGCGGCGTCGAACGCCATTTTCATCAACAATGTTGTCCAGCCAGTCGCGGTCGTGAGCGACGCGGCGCGCCGCATCTCGGGCGGCAGCTACGGCTTTTTGATCGAGAAC
>CAVFND010000262.1:0-2691 GCA_963623615.1 Oscillibacter sp. ER4
TGCTCAAACTGTTCCGGCAATGAATACTCCATGTTTTTTCCTCCGAAAGCGGCGCCGGCCGTAGAAAATTTGTATACCGGTATCCTACCAAAAAGTGAACGGCGACGCAAGAAAAATCGATGTGAGACAAAAACAGGGGACGCCTTCTTTTCAAAAAAAGGCGTCCCCTGTTTTTGCTTTTGTCGAGATTTTATTGCGCCGCGGCGTCAGAACGACACGACTTCCTGCGCGGGCTTCGACGTGGTGGTGATGCGCTCGACGTACAGCACGGGGCCTTCGCCCTCGTAGGCGTCGAGGTGTTCCTTCTTGACCGTGGCGGTGATATCGACCCAGTCGCGGTTCTTGTAGGCCTTCAGGCTGTCGCCCTTGGCGACGATGCCGACGAACTGGATGTCGTTTTCGCAGCAGGTCATCACGAAGCGGCCGGGGCAGTGGATGCCCGGGAACTTCTTCGAGTGGCACATGATGAGCTTCATGTGGACCTTTTTGCCGTCCCAGCGGTCAGGGTGATCCATCGCATCGACGTACCACACACCGTAGTCGTCATCGGGAATGTCGATGAGGTCGGGCGTCATGTCGAACGGGCACTCGTCGCCGGTCAGGTAGTCCTCGCTGTTGCCGTCGTTGTCCTCAAGGTAGATGTCCGCGCGGCGGTTGACCATGCGCAGGTTGCGCGCGCGCAGGCTCTCTTTGAGCTTGTCGTCGCAGCGGTTGAAGACGATCATGTCCGCGTTCGTGATCTTTTCCATCATGAGCTGGCCCATGTTCTTGACGAACAGCTCGAACGTCGGCGCCTGCACGAACGTCATGATCTGATAGAGCACCCAGTTGGCGGGCAGCACCTCGCGGTAGAGCTTTTCCATCTGCCACATGCCGTTGTACTCGATGAGCACCTGCTTGGGGCGGTGCTTTTTTTCAAGCTCCTTGCAGAAGGCGGGCGTCAGTTCCTCTTCATCGTCCGCCGTGACGACGGTGACATTGTCGAGCGCTTTCTTCTCGTACTCTTCGTCACCCTCTTCGCAGCAGATGAGAAGCGTCTTGTCCTCGCGGGCAAAGCCGTCCTCTAAAATGCCGTTGATAAAGCTCGTCTTGCCGGAATCGAGGAATCCGGCGACCAGATAAACAGGAATATCCATGCCTTACACTCCAAACAGTTCTGCAAGCTCGTGCTCTTTGAGCTCTGCGCCGATGACGCACAGGCGGCCCGTGTAGTCGGGATGGCCCGCGCGGACCTCGTGCTCTTCGGGCACGTAGTCGAATTCGAGCCAGCCGTCCTCGCCGTTCACGATGCCCTTGGCGCGCAGAATGTGGCCGTAATCGCCGCTGTCGAGCTTGTGGAGCATCTCTTCAAGCGCTTCCTTGCTGAACTTCTTCGGTGTCTCCTTGCCCCAGGAGGAGAAGACGTCGTCAGCGTGGTGATGATGGTGGCACTCGCACTCGGGATCGTCGCACTCCTCACTGTCGTGGTGATGGTGGTGATGCTCGTGCTCGTCGTGATCGTGTTCATCGTGGTCATGGTCGTGATGATGCTCATGCTCGTGGTCATGCTCATCCTCATCGTGGTCGTGGTGGTGCTCGTGGTCATGATCATGCTCGTCATGCTCATCGTGATCGTGATGATGGTGATGCTCGTGCTCGGCCTCTTCAATCTCGTGCTCGCGGCGCATCTTTTCAAGAAGCTCGTCGCTGAGCGACACCTTTTCGATGGCGGAGAGGATGGTCTTGCCGTCCAGCTCGTCCCACGGCGTCGTGAGGATGGCGGCGTCGGGGTTCTTCTCGCGCAGCATCGCGGCAGCGGCCTCAAGCTTTTCCTGCGAGAGCTTCTGCGTGCGGGAAAGGATGATCGTGCCGGCAGCTTCGATCTGGTTGTTGTAGAACTCGCCGAAGTTCTTCATATACACCTTGACCTTGCTCGCGTCGGCCACGGTGACATAGCTGTTGAGCGTGAGCTCGCCCGGGCACTCGTCGACCGTGCGTTCGACGGCGACGATGACGTCAGAGAGCTTGCCGACGCCGCTCGGCTCGATCAGGATACGGTCGGGGTGGAACTGCGCCACGACCTCCTTGAGCGCCTTGTTGAAGTCGCCGACGAGCGAGCAGCAGATACAGCCCGCGGACATCTCGGAGATCTCAATGCCGGACTCCTTCAGAAAGCCGCCGTCGATGTTGATCTCGCCGAATTCGTTCTCGATCAGCACGAGCTTTTCGCCGCTGTAGGCTTCCGCGATCAGCTTCTTGATGAGCGTGGTCTTGCCAGCGCCCAGAAAGCCGGAGAAAATATCGATTTTCGTCATAAGAAATACGCTTCCTTCTCTTTTATTGATTTCCAAACTTGTATTATAAGCAGAATTTGTGAACGATTCAAGTCTTTTTCCCGCGCAAAATGCGCCTTTTTCCCGTTTACAGGTCCATGCCTGGCAGCGGCACGCGGTGATCTAAGATCACGTGCCCGAAGCAGATGAAGCGCTTTCCGCTGCTCGGGCCGCAGACGACGTCCGCACCGCCGCGGTCCCGTCCCAGAGAGAAAAGGTACGAAACGCCGAGCGGGTCGCGGTAATACTGCTTGCAGAGCATGTCGCCCCCGACGCAGAAGATGCCCACATCGCCCGCATGCAGCCGGTCGTGATGGAGGTAGGCAACGCTGCCGTCGTGCAGCACGGGCTCTAAACTGTCGTCGCGGATGCGCACGGC
>CAVFND010000263.1:0-2683 GCA_963623615.1 Oscillibacter sp. ER4
GAACTTGAGCAGCGTGAGCGTGATGATGAAGACGAACGGCAGAAGAGAGTAGAAGTTATAGGGAATGGCGCGGATGAAGAGCTGGATGCCGGAAATACCGGTGTCGAGGTCTTCGGCCGTGGAGGACACGGCGGCCGCCCAGGACGAGATCGGCGCGATCATGCACACGGGAGCGGCGGTGGCGTCGATGAGGTAGGCGAGCTTGGGACGCGAGATCTGGTGGCGGTCAGTCACCGGACGCATGACCGAGCCAACGGTCAGGCAGTTGAAATAGTCGTCGATGAAGATGAGGATGCCGAGCACGAACGTCGCAAGCTGCGCGCCCACGCGGGTGTGGATGTTCTTTTCCGCCCAGCGGCCAAAGGCCGCGCTGCCGCCCGCGAGGTTGACGAGCGCCACGATGATGCCGAGAAGAACGAGGAACAGGAAGATACCCGCGTTGTCCGCGACCGCGGCGATGATGCCGTCGTTGACGATCATGTCGATCGTGGCGACGGGGGCGAAGTCGCAGGCGAAGAGCGCGCCGATCACAACGCCGATAAACAGAGACGAGTACGCCTCCTTGGTGATCAGCGCCAGCGTAATGGCGATGATGGGGGGCACGAGCGCCCAGAAGGTTCCGACAAATTGCATGATGTTTCTCCTTTCCTGTGCCGCAGACACAGAGCAAAAAATTAAGCCATGATTTCCATCATGACTTAACACAAAAACATCAAACAACCGATGTGAAACACATCAAAGCTCCTGATCGCGTCGATCATGACAGCACTCCGTCCTTTCGGACGACAGTCCGCCGGGTATTTCCCGACGACCCAAGTATCGACAAAACAGGGATTTTATCGACCCTTCGGCGGCGTCCCCTTTCGCGCCCCACGGTCTCCTGCCGTTTTATCGGGGGCTACTTTTGTCAGCCGCGCCTCTATCAAGACTTATGAAATTGCTTGCAGTATACGGCTTTTTTCGATTCTGTCAAGCAAGAAAAGCATGTTTTGCCGGGAAATAGCCGAAAATTACACGAACGAGTGCAAAATGGCAAAACTTTGAAGCGATTTTTGTGGAAAACGGAGAGATCTTACGCGCCGCAGTACGCGAGCTTGAGCAAGCGGCAGAAAAGCTCGCCCCACGTGAGATGCGGCACGCTCTCGCCCGCGAGCAGCGGGAGAGACGCGACCGATGTGCCGTTTGCGTCGAAAATGTCGAGCGTGCCGAGCGGCTCGCCCTCCTCGACGGGCGCGTCGACGGCGTCTGGCAGCGAGACGGCCTGCGTCAGGCCGTTTGCGCGGTTCTTTTCAAGGAGCAGAGAGTTTTCGCTCGTCAGAACGCTCTGTACCGTCCTCTGTGTGCCAAGCGTCACAGGTACGGCGGGCAGCGGCGATTCAGGGGTGACGGTGACGAGCGAATACATCGCAAAGCCATAGTTCAAAAGCGCCTTGGCGTCGGAAAAGCGCTTGTCGCTCGTGCTGCCGCTCAGGATGACCGCAATGAGCTCCATGCCGTCCTTCTCCGCGGTCGCGCTGATGCAATATTTGGCCGAATCGGTCGAGCCGGTCTTGAGCCCCGTCGCGCCGGGGTAAAAGCGCACGAGCTTGTTGGTGTTGACGAGCATGGATGCCCCGCCGCGCAGCGAGTCCATCCAGATCGTCGTAAAGCGGTGGATGTCGGGGTGGTGCAAAATGAGCTCGCGCGACATGAGCGCGATGTCGTAGGCCGAGGTGACGTGCCCCTCAGCGGGAAGACCCGTGCAGTTGACAAAGTGTGTGTCGTTCATGCCGAGCTCCTTGGCCCGCTCGTTCATGCGTGCGACAAACGCCTCTTCGCTGCCGACCAAATGTTCGCCGAGCGCGACCGCCGCGTCGTTGCCGGAGACGACGCACACGGCCTTGATGAGCTCTTCGACGCGCATCTGCTCGCCCTCTTTGAGCCAGATCTGGCTGCCGCCCATGGAGGCGGCGTGCGCGCTGCACGTGGCGGTATCGTCATACGAGAGTGCGCCGGAGTCGATGGCCTCCATGGTGAGCAGCAGCGTCATCACCTTCGTCACGCTTGCGGGTTCTCGCGGCGTGTGTTCATCCTTGGCAAAGAGCACCGTGCCGGTCTGCTTTTCCATGAGCAGCGCGGAGGGGGCGTCGAGCGTGAGCTCGTCGGCGCGCACGGGCACGCACAAAAGCAGCGCGAACAGCAGGATCATCGGGAAGATTCGTTTCATGGCGGAGCTCCTTTCTTCGTTTGGCAAAGAATATGAAAGGATTTGCGCCAACATGAATATTTCGCCTTGAAATGACACGAAGAATATGATATACTTCATTCGTTCGCAGGGTTGGTATATCGGTATTACAGCGGCTTCCCAAGCCGTTAAGGCGGGTTCGACTCCCGTACCCTGCTCCAAAAAAAGTCCACGACGAAAGTCGTGGACTTTTTTTGACCTCGACGCGGCGGAGCGCGTCTCGGCTTGATTCAAATTATTTAACAGCGGAAGTAAATTCCGCCTATAACGATTTTTCGCTGCGCTGCGAATTGACGCGCGACTTCGCGCGGGGAACCCGTGGGACATTAAAATGCTTTTGCGCAGCAAAAGCATTTTACGGCTTACGGCGCAAAAGCGCCGAGGGAACGGAATTTCGATAGAAAAGCGGCAGGCTTTTCTGATGAGGGGGGGGATGCAGGCTGCTGCGCGCATAAATCG
>CAVFND010000264.1:0-2683 GCA_963623615.1 Oscillibacter sp. ER4
GGAGCAATATTGAGATATAGAATCAGGTGAATCGCCCTCGATACCTAATTTCATAAAAAGCAAACTCCTTTGCTGTATTTTCAGCATGATATTGTACTATTGCCGCGCGGAAAGCTGCAACTCGATTTGCCAAAAGGGCAAAAGCGGGGAATTTTCGCCGTGTACCCCCATTTTTCGGAAAAACTTTGTTCCCGATATCCCCCACCCGGCTTGTGGCGGGCGGGAATTTCCCCTATACTACAGGCTGTTGTATTTTTCGCCGCGTCCGGCGGTGCGGCGTTTCCCAATTTCCCCCGAAAAGGAGTTTTCCATGAAAAAAGCGTTATCCCTGCTTCTATCCCTCGTGATGCTCTTCTCCCTCGCCGCCTGCGGGCAGAGCGGCGGCGATTCGACCGACGACGCGCCGTCCACGCTCGTCTACGGCTCCGCCGACTACACGCGCATCGATCCCGCGATGGACGAGCACTGCGAGATCAACCTGCTGCTCTTCAACGGCCTGACCGCGCACGACGGCAATGATCAGATCGTCCCCGCCCTCGCCGAGCGCTGGGACTACGACGAGGAAAACTGCATCTACACCTTCTACCTGCGCGAAGACGTCAAGTGGCACGACGGCGAGCCGTTCACGGCGCGGGACGTCAAGTTTACGATCGAAGCCATCATGGCCCCCGACAACGGCTCGGAAAACGCACCGAATTATGAGGACGTGCAGGAGATCACCGTGCTGGACGATCACACCGTCTCGTTCCGCCTCGCCGAGCCGAACGCCGCGTTTCTGGAATACATGACGATGGCGATCCTGCCGCAGCACCTGCTCGAGGGCGAGGACATGCAGGAATCCGCCTTCTTCCGCGCCCCCGTCGGCACGGGACCCTACAAGCTCAAAAGCTGGGACGCGGGGCAGTCCATCGTGCTCGTGCGCAACGAGGACTACTTCTTGGGCGCACCGAACATCGAGCGCGTCATCTTCAAGATCGTGCCCGACGACAATGCGCAGGCCATGCAGCTCGAGTCCGGCGAGATCGACCTTGCGCTGCTCGACCCGAAAAACGCGCAGAACTTCGCGGGCAAGGACGGTTATACCTGCTACGACATGACCACCGCGGACTACCGCGGCATCCTCTTCAACTTCAACAACCCCTACTGGACGGAAAACCGCGACATCATTCCCGCCGTCTGCTATGCCATCGACCGTCAGGCCATTGTCGACTCGGTGCTGCTCGGGCAGGGCATGGCGGCGTACAGCCCGCTCCAGCGCAACATTTACAACGACGAGACCGTGAACCACTACGACTACGACCCCGCAAAAGCGAAAGAAATTCTCGAGTCCGTCGGCTGCACGATGGGCGGCAGCGGCTATTACGAGCGAAACGGCGAGGAGATTGGTTTCGTCATCAGCGTGATGTCCGGCGAACAGGACCGCATCGACATCGCGCAGGCCGCGGCGCAGCAGCTCCGCGAGGCCGGCATCCACTGCACGGTGGACATCCCCGCGCAGATGGACTGGAGCGGCCAGATGGCATGCCTCATCGGCTGGGGCAGCCCGTTTGACGCCGACGACCACACCTACAAGGTCTTCGGCACGGACAAGGGCGCGAACTACTCGGGCTATTCCAACGCGCTGGTGGACGAATCTCTGTCGCTCGCGCGCCAGAGCAGCGACGACGCCGTCCGCAAAGCGTATTACAGCAAATTCCTGCACGCGCTCGCGGACGATCCGGCCTACGCCTTCATCTGCTACATCGACGCAAACTACGTCGCCAAGTCCACCATCCACGGCATCGACGCGGATACGGTGCTCGGCCACCACGGCGTCGGCATTTTCTGGAACATCCGGGACTGGACGATCGGCGATTGAACCGAAACCAACATTTTTGACGAGGGGCTGGCTTCAGCCCCTTTGTCTTGCGTAAAGAGGACATTTTTCATGGCAGATCTATTGAACGTCGAGCACCTTTCCGTCAGCTTCTTCACCCCTGCGGGCGAGGTGCAGGCCGTGCGCGACGTGAGCTTTTCGCTGAAAGCTGGCGAGGTGCTCGCCGTCGTCGGCGAATCGGGCTGCGGCAAGAGCGTACTGTGCAAGAGCATCCTGCGCCTTCTGCCGCAGACGGCGAAAATCAAATCGGGAAAAATTCTGGTAGACGGCACAGATATTACGGCTTACCGCGAGCGCGAAATGACGGCGCTGCGCGGCTCACTCTTTTCCATGGTGTTCCAGGACCCGATGACGGCGCTCGACCAGACCATGACGATCGGCGCGCAGATTGCCGAGGCGGTGCTCGCGCATAAGCCGAAGCTCGAAACATCCGCCGTGCGAGAGCGCGTTATCGAACTGCTCGAGCTTGTCGGCGTCGACCGCGCGCAGGAGCGCATGGCGCTCTATCCCCACAACTTTTCCGGCGGAATGCGCCAGCGCGTGGTGCTGGCCATCGCGCTCGCGGGCGACCCGCGTATTTTATTTGCCGATGAGCCGACGACCGCGCTCGATGTAACCATTCAAGCGCAGATTTTAGATCTACTGCGCGACGTGCAGCGAAAGCTCGGCACGGCGACGGTGTTTGTCACGCACGATCTCGGCGTCGTGGCACGCGTCGCCGACCGCGTGGCCGTGATGTACGCGGGCAAGATCGTCGAGACCGGCACGGCGGAGGAGATCTTCTACGCCCCGCGCCATCCCTACACC
>CAVFND010000265.1:0-2679 GCA_963623615.1 Oscillibacter sp. ER4
GCCGACGTCGGTGCAGGTCACGCCGTCTCCGGCTCTGACGCTGCCGGAGATCGTCGAATCCGTGCAGACGACGGAAAAATCGCTGTAAATATCCTGCGCCGTGCCGGAAAAGTGCAGCTCGACGGCTTTGCGGATCTCGTCGTATTTGTCGTGGCGGAACAGGCTCCCCTGCTTTGGCTGGAGCAGCCGGTGCCCCTGAAAGAGCACGGCGTGGATGGCGTCGTCATCCTCCCACGGCAGCTCTGCCGCGACGGGCAGGCTCTGGCTGTCCGCCTCCGCTTTTTGGATGGGCTTTTCGTTGCTTTCGAGGCCAAAGAGTTCGTCGAGGCTCAGCTTGAGTGTGTCGGCCAGCAGCGGCAGAAGCTGCAGGTCGGGGCAGCAGACGTCGCCCTCCCACTTCGATACGGCCTGATTGCTGACGCCGAGCCGGTTCGCCAGCGCCTCCTGTGTCAGCCGTTTTTCCTTACGGCGGCGCAAAATGCGCGCGCCCATTGTCAGTTCTTCCAATTGTGTATCCTCCTGTGCTGCATTATAATAATAAAGTGAGCGTGGGAAACGCGATGAGCGGATGATTTGCGTCCGGTGTGCGGACAGGCAGGTTCGCTTCCGTTTCCCTCGTGCTCAGGCGGAACATTGAGTGCAAATGCCTGATCGCTGAGCGTATCATTTTTGATCCTTCCTTGCCCCGTGCTGCAGCCGCGGCTTTGAATCACCGGTTATGGGCTCAGTATAGGGGAGGAGGGAAGAATTGACAATGGCGCGGTGGTTGAATCGCGGCAAATTCCTTCCAACCTCTGGTTGGAAAACGAAATTTTGCCGCGATTTGCAGCGGAAGGAGGGATCAGCGCCGGACGACGGTGATCTCGCCGATATCTTTGGTGTAGTCGATCACGTGCTGGAGGAAAAGCTGCGTGATCGTGGAGGGGAGGAAGCCCTTTTTCACTGCGATGCCGATCTCGCGCGATTGCTTGACGTTGAGCGGCACTGCGGCGACCTGATAGCGTCCGGGCTTGATGAGCAGGCTGTGCACGATGCCGACGCCGAGTCCCGCCTCGACCATGGACAGGAGCGCAAAGTCGCTCGTCGTGTCGTAGGTCACCTCGGGATGGATGTTGTAATGGTCGAGCAGACGGTTGAACTCGTAGTCTTCGATCTCCATCAATCGCACGAAGTTCTCGTGCGGCAGCTGCTCGAGTGGGAAGACGGGCGCGACCGCCATCGGGTGATCCTTCGGGAGGATCGCGACCATCGTGTCGTGCAGGATGGGCGTCGTCTCAAAGTCGTTGGAGGCGGGGGTGGCGAGAAAGCCGCAGTCGATCGCGCCGCGGCGCAGCCACTCGGAAATTTCGTAATACTCGCCGGTCATCAGCTGGACCTGGATGTTGGGATAGGTCTGGTGGAAGTCCTTCAGAATTTCCGGCAGCAGGCTGATGGCAAGGCTCGTAAAGCAGCCGAGGCGCAGCGTGCCGGACTGCACGCCGTGCAGCTCGGACACGGCGAAGTTGAGGTCCTCATAGTCCTTGACAATCTCGCGGATCGTGGGCAGGAGGACCATGCCGTCGGAGGAAATTTCGATGCCGGAGTGGTTGCGCGTTAAGAGCTTGACCTGCCAGTCCTGCTCAAGGTCGGAGATCATTTTGCTCACGGCGGACTGCGTGTAGCCCAGCTCGTTCGCTGCCTGGGTGATGCTGCCGGTCTCCACGGTGCGGAGATAGGCAATATATTTACGAATACTCATTATAAATACCCTCAATAGCCAACAATGATTCAAAGATTCCGTTTTGGAATGCGCATATAAAAATATATTCGCTTTTCAAAACCGCTTCTGGATTATACAATATCACCAAAGAAAATTCAATGCCCGCACACAGAATTTTCCAAGCAGTACAAAAACATCAGACGATTAAAGGATAAACAAGGAGGAAAAACAGACATGATCCATTATTCCTGCATCGGTGCTACCGGTTATGTTTGCGGTGAAGTGCTCCGCATGATGGTCAATCATCACGAAGGTGAGCTCGTCAACGTGCTCGATACTTACGGTGTCGGCGACGCCATTTCCACGCATCACCCCGCCCTGCGCGGCTTCTACGATCAGGTCATCATGGACCTCACGGAAGAGAACGTCCGCGAGACCGCGAAGAAGAGCGACGTCATCATGATCCAGGTCCCCTCCGGCGACGTGGCCAAGTGGGCGGAGATCGTGCTCGCTGAGGACTGTGCCATCATCGATATCGGCGCTGACATCCGCTTCCGCGACGTCGATGTCTGGGAGAAGTGGTACGGCCAGAAGCACCCCAACGCCAAGATGACCCACGACGCTGTTTACTGCATCCCCGAGGTCATGCGCGACCTTGCCAAGGGCAAGAAGCTCATCGCCAACCCCGGCTGCTATCCCACCGCCTCCACCCTCGGCCTCCAGCCGATGCTCAAGACCGGCCACATCGTTGACAACACCATCGTCATCGACGCCAAGAGCGGCTTCACAGGTGCCGGCCGCCGTCCCGCCCTCAACAAGCTCCTCACCGAGGCGGAGAACAACTTCTGCGCTTACTCCCTCGGCGGCGGCCATCGCCACACGCCCGAGATCGAGCAGAACATCGCCTACATCACCGGCAAGGACCTGATGAAGCCCGAGACCTGGCAGTACATCAACTTCCAGCCGCACCTCCTCCCGCA
>CAVFND010000266.1:0-2671 GCA_963623615.1 Oscillibacter sp. ER4
CCTCGTCCTCGGTCTCGCCGGGGAAGCCGATGATAACGTCGCTCGTCAGCACCATGCTCGGCATGACGCTGCGCGCGTAGGCGATCATTTCCTCGTACTTTTCGCGCGTATAGGGGCGGTTCATCGCCTTTAAGACGCGGTCACAGCCGGACTGGACAGGGAGGTGGAGCTGCTTGGTCACGTGCTCGCACTTCGCCATTGTGTCGAAGAGCTTGTTCGTCGCGTCCTTCGGCTGGCTGGACATGAAGCGCAGCCAGTAGTCGCCGGGAATTTCATTGATGGCGGCGAGCAGGTCGGCAAAGTCGTATTCGGTATCGAGGTCTTTTCCGTAGCTGTTCACGTTCTGGCCGAGGAGAGTGATCTCCTTATAGCCCTCGGCGATCAGGCCGCGGCACTCTTCGATGATCTTCTCCGGCTCGCGGCTGCGCTCGCGGCCGCGGACATAGGGCACGATGCAGTACGAGCAGAAGTTATTGCACCCGTACATGATGCTGACCCACGCGCGCACGCCGCCCTCGCGCACGATGGGAAGGTCCTCGGCGATGCGGCCATGCTCGTTGTCGATGGAGAAAACGCGCTTATTCTTGGTGTACACCTCGTGCAGCAGCTCGGGAAGCCGCCATTCGGCCTGGGGCCCAAGCACAAGGTCGACATGGTGGTAGGAGTTTTTCACCTTGTCGGCCACGACCTTTTGCTGCGCCATGCAGCCGCAGAGGCAGATGATCTGGTCGGGCTTAGCAGCCTTCGTGTGGCTGAGGCGGCCCAAATGGCCGTAAACGCGCTTTTCCGCGTGCTCGCGGATGGCGCAGGTGTTGAGCAGGATGACGTCAGCCTGATTTTCGTCGCGCGTGAGCTCGTAGCCCATCTCGCGCAGCATGCCCATGAGCACCTCGCCGTCGGCCACGTTCTGCTGGCAGCCGAATGTGTCGACCAGCGCGAGCGGCGTGCGGGTGCGGCGGTCGTTCATCTCGCGCATCTTGCGCGTAAATTCCTTCTGACGCGCGAGCTCCTGCTCGCTGACGATGACTTCTTTGCGTTCCAAGGGATGTTTCCTCCCGAATCTCGATAGTTTAGCAATATAGTATATCATGTTCGCGCAAACGTGGCAAGGCCGCGGCGCGGCTTCCGGCGCGAAAAATCCACAGCTTTCACAATTCCGGTGACTTTTCCGCACCCGTATGGTATGCTGAGGAAAACTTGAACTCCAAAGGAGGTCTTTCCATGGCGGCGTTTTATCAGAGGTTTCTGCGCAGAAATATCGACTTATCGCTCCTCAGCGTGATGCGGCGAGACGACAACGATCCCTATTTCTGCACGCCCAAGGGTGCTTCTATCTTCGGCTGGGCGGGCGTGGACGGCATCCACTTCTGCTTTGTCCGCGGTTTTGGCGAAACGGTCTTCGCCGTGAGCCCGATGAACGGCGGCAGGGACTGCGTGCACGTCATCGCGCGCGATTTCTCCGATTTTCTGCGGCTTCTGCTCGCCGCCGGCGGCAGCGCGGCGCTCGAGCAGGCGTGGCACTGGGATGAATCTCAATTCGACGCCTTCCTCGCCGAGAATCCGCCGACGGACGAGCAGAAAGCGGTGCTCTCGCAAATTTCCACAGCCTTTGACCTCGCGCCGATGGAGCGGCCGTGGCAGTATCTGCACGGGCTGCAAGCGGAGTTCGATCTCAGCAGGCTCAAATTCACCGAGGACTTTTACGACCCCGAGATGAATCCCGACGCGCCCGAAGAGAAAGAGGACTGGAATGTGTACTTTTGCGGCAGCTTCTGGGGCCATCACAGGCGCGAGCGCGCAGGTAGGGAAGTGCCTGTACAAAAATGGTTCCAATGGGCGGGGCGCGACTGGTTCGTGCCGTCCGTTTACGTCTGCTCCAAGGGCATCGTCGTCGACTTCTGTATGCGCGCGGAGGCTTCCGCGCTGCGTGACTTTATGGAAAAGTGGGGGTTATATTCCGAAAGCGGCGAGTCCATCGAGTTCACGCGCGACGAGCGCGAGCAGATGGAGCGCGAGCACCCGCTCAGCCTCGCTTTTTCCCCAAGCCTCATCCTGAACGGCACAAAGCTCCGCACGACCCACGGCTGCGGCGTCATTTTTATGCCGGAGCAGCCCGGCTTCTGCGTCGACGCGGAAGGCGCCATGGCGCACTACGGCCTTGACCGCGCGTATGGCTGGAGCATCCGCCGCGCGGCGTTCCCGTTCGTCACGAAGCGCGCGCCGAAGCTCAAGTCACTTTCCGTCACCATGACGGCGGACGAGGCGCGCGTCCCCGGCCCGCGCTTTCGCGCGGACAAGGCAGGCGACACGTTTTCCTTCTCCTACCGCGGCACGGAGTATCTTCTCACGGTGCAGGAGGTCGAGCCGCAGGAGCTGCCGCGCGAGCGGATGACCCTCGACCCGAGGTTCGACTATCCGACGCATTTCACGGCCGTCAGCTTTGCTCTCACGCCCGAACCGCCGGAAAATTTGATCTTCGTCGAGGACTGCGCCGAGGGCGACCGCCCGCGTCAGGTCAAACGCGAAACCGCTTCCTTTGCGCCCGAGGCGCAGAATGACTTCTGCGTCGGCATCATCGGCGGCGCGGACGGACCGGTCGCCATCGTCGTGGGCGAGGCGGCGCAGGGGAAGCTCCAAACCGCGTGCTCGTCATTGCACTTCGAGCCTGTCG
>CAVFND010000267.1:0-2651 GCA_963623615.1 Oscillibacter sp. ER4
GTTTCAAAAAACGCTTCCAGCCGCGTGGTGATCTGTCCGCCGTCGCCGGCGGAGTAGTCAGTCTCCAGACGCAGGAACGGCTTTTCGAGCGTTTGCGCCAGCCGACCGACACGGCGCGCCTCGATCGCGTAGGGGGTACAGGCCTGCAAGTCGACCTCGATGATGCCGTCCACGGCGTATTCGTCCGTGAGCTGCCGCAGCAGCTCCATGCGAATGTCGTCCGGCGTCATCACGGCGCAGCCAATGTCGAGGTACCGCTCGGCGATGGCTCGCACGATATCGGGCGCATCGGCGTCCACCAGCCGGCGCGAGGCCTTGATGCCGGCGCAGTTTTCATAGCAGACCACCGCGCCGCCGAGGCGTTCGGCAGCGCCGACGATCTTGTCGAGCACGCCGCCGATGGGGCAGCCCGTGACCATGATGCGTTTGGCGCTCGGCGATACAGGGCGTTCGCCGCGCTCGTAGGCACTGAGAAGGCTTTGCCGCAGCTCATCCAGCTGCTGAATTCGCGTCTCGGCGTCGAACACAAAGCCCGCGCCGTCCAGTGCCTTGTAGAGCTGCTGGCCGAACGCGGGCGGCGGCAGACGCTTCTGCACCGCCATGAGCTCCATGCGGGCTTGCCGCTCGGCGTTGCGCTGCCGCGCCGCTGCGCGGAGCGCCTCGTCCGTGATCGTCACGTGGAAGCGCTGCTCTAAAAAGTCGATGAAGCGGTGGAGCTCGGACGCCCACATGTCCAGCGCATATTCCTCGCGTCCCTGCGGCAGATGCAGCACGTAGACGGGCTTCAGCTCGCTCAGCAGCTCGTACATTTTCTTTTTGCCGTCGCAGGTCGTTTCGCCCACGATCAGGTCGGAAAAGTAGGTGTACGGGCACTTGTCCGACACGGCAAAGCCGTAGCTGGACTTGATGAGCGGGCACAGGTTTGCGGGAAGATCGACCTCCGCCGCGGCGACAGTCTCCTGACTCATGCCGCAAAGGCTGACCGCCGTGAATCCCGCCGCATCGAGAATTTCGAGCGGTGTAAAGGTGCAGAACGTGCCGGCGACCCGGCGTCCCTCTTCTTTCAGTTTCTTGACGCGCAGAAAGCCCGCGCGGCGCGCCTCGCCAAATTGCTCAAACTGTTCCGGCAATGAATACTCCATAGTGTCTCCCTTCAAAGGTTCTGTGCAGCGGACTGCTATGCAAATCGTTTAGAACTCTAGTTTCGCCTTTGTTTTTTAAGTATTATAGCATAGCTTCATCGCTGTTGCTATATTAGTCTAGTTCTCTCGGCATATCGAGCTGCACCCGGTCAGGTTTCCGTGGCGCAGCCTTTGCGGCCCCGTAACCGATGTGGCCGATAGACACGCTGCCGAAGATATCCTCGTCTTCGCGCAGGCCAAGTTTTTCAAAGCACGCGCGCAGCGTAGGAACATCCGTCAGCCAGTGTGGCTGGTTGCTCCAGCATGCGCCGAGGCCGAGTGCCGCGGCCGCAAGCTGCATATTTTCGAGCGCACAGGCGCAGTCCGCCATCGCGTTGCCGTAGGTACGCGGCGCAACGGCAGAGATGAGCGTCGGCGCATGATGGATGAAGTGATAGCCCTCCTTGCGCGCGCGCAGGATGCCACGGTTCATCATCTGTCCGTCGACGAGCTCGCGCGAGGCAAGTTCGCGCTGAATGACGCGATTCAGTTCTTCCATCTTTGCAGGGCTCTGCACAACCAGAAAGCGCGGCATCTGAAGATTGCCGCCGTTCGGCGCGTACAGGCCGCACTCAAGGATGGTTTTTAGCTCTTCATCGCTGATTTGCTCTTTGGTGTAAACGCGCACGCTGCGGCGCGCTATCATATTTTTGATCGCATCCATGATATCGTTTCCTTTCCTGCGCAGCATCACCGCTGCGCTTTAGATGCAAAAGGGAGAGACAGCATACGCTGTCCCTCCCTTTTCATGAGTCTGATGCTGAAAGCGGTCCGGAACAGCCCGTCTTACACAGGCCAGAGGCCGCAGAAGCCGATCAGCGCCATCACCGCGGCGATACCCGCCATAGCGAACGCCAGGATCAACTGGCCCTTGACGAGGTAGCCGTTGTACTCTTCCGGAGCAAGGCCGATGAACTGAGAACCAGCCGTGGAGAACGGGGAGATCGGCGTTGCGAGCGCACCGATCTGAGCGGCAGCATAAAGCGTGACGGGGTTGAGGCCCGTGGCAGCGGCAAGCGCCGGAACCATCGGGAACATCAACGGCAGCACGACGCCCGTACCGCTGGAGAAGACGCTCAGGAACGCGCTGATAAGCAGGAAGATCGGCGCGAGCAGGAACTTCGGGAACGAAGAACCCTGGAACAGAGAGACAACCACATCGTTCAGTCCACTCTCCTTGGCAAGCTCCATCAGGAAGGCGACACCGGAGACGATCATGACCGTGTTCATAGGGATGCGCTTGAGCACGTTCTTGGCCGGGGCCAGCTTTAGAAGAGAAGCAAGGAAGGAGAAGATGATCAGCACCGCGTGGGGTTTGCAGAGATTGACGAAGCTCTTGGCGAAGGAGCCCTTCGGCACAGGCCAGAGGGTATTGATGACGTTGGGAACGACCATCAGGACGAAGGAGACGAAGATAAGGATCAGTGTCTTCTTCTGGATATCGTTGAAGGGTTCAGGCTTGGTCTGCAG
>CAVFND010000268.1:0-1262 GCA_963623615.1 Oscillibacter sp. ER4
GCGGCAGGCCGATGCTCAAAAACTTTCTGCACTGGGGATTGAATCGAAAGTCCGTGCGCGTGATGACAAACGGCAGCTTCTTTTTGATGAGCAGCGCGACCGCGAGCACCACGCTGACGGCCTGCGCCAGAACTGTCGCGATGGCCGCGCCCGCGGCGTCCATGCCAAAGCCCGCGACTAAAATAAGGTCGCCCGCGATATTGATCAGGCACGCCACCAGCACGAACAGGAGCGGCGAGCGGCTGTCGCCGAGTCCTCTAAAGATGGCGGAGAGCAGATTATACGCGACGATGAAAAAAATTCCGCCGCCGCAGATGCGCACATAGCTCACCGTGAGGTCAATGGCCTCCTCGGGCGCCTGCATCAGCACGGAAATGGGCCGCGCAAAGCCCACGAGCAGGATGAATATCCCGACGGACAGGATCGTGAACACGACCGCCGCGCCGCCGAGCACCGCGCCGATCTGCTCCGGCCGCTTTTCGCCGAGATACCGCGCGATCAGGACCGTCACGCCCATCGCGAGCTGCGTGACGACAAAGGTCACAAGGTTTAAGATCTGGCTGCCGGTCGAAACGGCGGAGAGGCCCGCCGTCGAGCCGAACTGTCCGACGACCAGCAGGTCGACCGCGCCGTAGGCCGCCTGTAAAATGAGCGCGCCGAGCACGGGGAGCATGAAGAGCGACAGCTTTTTCAGAATGCTGCCCTGCGTAAAATCGCTGTGATCAGTAGACAAGGGTGATCCCCCTTTCGGCCATGACGTCGTAAAGCGCCTGAATGGTGCTGATGGTGCATGCCGCGTCCTCATCGGAAATATCGCCGAGCAGCGGCGTAAGCTGGGCAAAAAGCTGCTCGTTGAATGTCTGCGAGAGTTTTCTCCCTTGCTCGGTGATGGTGAGATACGTCACGCGCCCATCCTCTGCCGAGGCGGACTTTTGCAGGTAGCCTTTCTCTTCCATCTCCCCGACTGTGCGCGTCACGCCCGGACGCGGCAGATGCAGCGCATCGCTGATGTCGGACACCTTGACACGCACCCCCTCACGCTCCAACCGCTCGATCGCGTCGAGATACTGGATGTAAGACGATGTGACGCCCTTCGGCAGTGCCGGCAGCAGCTCGCGGGCGCGCTTGGCCTGATAGCAGGCGTTCAGCAGCGCTTTGATCTTTTCGACCGTCATGGACTTTCTCCTTTTTAGTTATCTTGGTTAATTATCACAGGTAATTATAAGGGCATTCCGCCGGATTGTCCATGCGCACTTTGAAAG
>CAVFND010000268.1:1272-2643 GCA_963623615.1 Oscillibacter sp. ER4
CAGCAGCGTTTCGCTCAGGCGCTTGCCGGCGCTGCCGGCAAAGTCCTCCGCACGGCGGATGCGCAGGAACGACGCGCCGTAGATCATGCGCTCGTTTTCAAGCTCTCCGTCCTCGCCAAGGAAAATGCCGATGACTTGCGCGCCCTCGCGCCGGAGCTTTCGCACCTGAAAGCAGGTGTCGCGGATGGCGGCGTCGCCGACGTAGACCTCCGGCGCGCCCTCGCGCTTGCGGCCGCTGACCATATCGTTCGGCAAGCCGTCGCTGAACACGATGACGATCTTGTGCTCTTCGCGCCGCTTCTTGAGGTCGAGCCCCGCTGCGGCCAGCGCAAGGCCATCGCGGTTATTCGACGTTGCGCGGTACTCCAAAATGCGGCGGTCGGCCTCCGGTTTGTCGTCATAGTCGCGGAAGCGCCGCAGCACCGTGTAGTTACCGTAGGTGCAATAGCTCATCACGCGGTGCGGGATGCGGATGCGGCTGAGCGCCGCACTGAACAGGTAGCTTTGCAGCGCCACCATGCTCTGCCGCACGCTCTGCGAGCCGCTCGCGTCGATCAAAAGCTCCACGACGACGGCGGACGGCTCCTGCCGGACGATCTTTTCAAAGAGCTGCGGATTTTCGCAGCGGCCAACCTTCCAGAGCAGATCGTTTCGCAGCGCGCCGTGGTCGGCGCGGTAAACGTCCGGATCGCTGCGCAGGCTCAGCGCGTTGCGGAAGGCCTGCTCAATGCTGCGGATCCCCTGACGCGCGGCGTCCTCGTGCTCTTCGAGCATTTTGAGATTCCCGTCTCGACTGGCGCGCAGCGACTGGGCGCGCGGCTCGCTGCCCTCGTAGGCGTCCTCGCTCAGGCCGTCGGTGAAGAGGAGCTTTCGCTCCTCGTGGATGCCGGTGCAGACGGCGCTTTCGATCTCCTCCATCGCCTGCTCGGTCTGAAAGCTGGGGCCAAAGTTTCGCGTCAGATAGTCCGGAATATCAGCGAGCGCGTCGTCCGGCAGGACAAGGGCGTCGGTCGATCCCTCGCCCGCCTTGTCGTACTGGAGCTCCAGCTGCTCGGTCTGCGTCCACTCGATGTCCCCCGGTTCAGCCGCGGGCTCCCACTCCTCCGTCTCGCGCTCGGGCAGGATGTCCTGGTTGTGGTCGGGCGCAAAATAGCGGATGAAGATTTTGCGGTACAAAAGCGCCACGAGCTCGACGAGCGACTTTGCGTCCGCGCAGCTCCCGCTGCGCGCGGCAAGGTCGTCAAATTCCGCCAGCATGTCTTCAAAACCGCCAAAATTTTTCAAAATGCGGCGGTCGCCCTCCGTCGCCGCGGCGGAAAACTGCTTTGTCAGATCGTAAATGTACATCCAGCCGCGCGAACCGCGCCGGTA
>CAVFND010000269.1:0-2637 GCA_963623615.1 Oscillibacter sp. ER4
GTGCTGGGGGTATTTTCGGTACTGGCGCTGTGCCTCGCGCCGCTGCTGCGCATGGCGGTGCAGTACCTCTTTTATCAGTTAGCGGCGTTTTTCAGCGGCATGGTGGGGTCGCAGTCGCTCAGTAAGTTTTTAGAGCAGCTTTCCGCCGCGTTTTCGCTGATGCTGGCGATGACGGCGGGCGGGGCATTTTTGCTGCTCGTGTCGCTTTTGATCGCAATGATGATGGTGGTGACGGTATGACGTTTCTTCGCTCGTGGCTCTTGAGCGTAACGGCCTGCGCGGTTCTCGTGAGCATCGCCCAGCAGCTCACGGACGGCGGCACGATGAAAAAGATCGTGCGTTTTGTCGGCGGGATGGTGCTGATGCTTGCGATGCTGCGCCCGCTGCTCTCGCTCACGTTCGACCTGCCGGAGCTCGACGGCGAAAATTACCGCGAGGCGGTCGAGGCGCTGAAGGAAACGCTGAGCGCCGAACAGGACAGCGCGCTGAGTAATAGCATAGCCGCGCAGACGCAGGCATATATTGAGGACAAAGCCAGCTCCTTTGGGCTGAGCATGCGCGCCGAGGTGCAGACCGCTTTGCGCGATGGCGTACCGCTGCCGGACAGTGTCACGCTGTACGGCACAAAAAGCGCGGCGCTCGGCGCGTACATCGCGCAGGAGCTCGGCATTGCAGAGGAGAAGCAGCTATGGATCGAACCGAAGTGAAGGCATCGCCCGTGCAGAGGGCGCTGCAAGGCATCAAAAAGTACAAATATGTCCTCCTGACGGTGTTGCTCGGCGTGCTGTTGTTGCTGCTGCCGCAGAATGAGAAATCGGCGGACTCAGGTCCCGCGACGCCGTCCGCCGCGGAAAATTTCGACCGCGAGGCGCTGCAAAGCGAGATGGAAACGATTCTTTCGTCTCTCGACGGTGTCGGAAAGCTCTCGCTCATGCTGACGGTCGAGGGCGGCGGCGCTTACGAGCTGGCACAGGACGAGACCGCGTCGCTCAAAGCCCGAGGAGAGGAGGCCGACGAGCAGACGCGAAAAACCGAGACCGTCGTGCTCGGCAGCGGCACGAGCGCCGAGGTCGTCGTGACCCACAGCCGCTATCCGCGCTTTGTCGGCGCGCTCGTCGTGTGCGAAGGCGGCGGCCAAGCGGACGTACAGCTCAAGGTGACGCAGGCCGTCAGCGCGCTGACGGGGCTTTCGTCCGACCGTATCTCCGTTGTTAAGGGAACGCCATGAAACTACAATATTTTTATTATGCAAAACGCAGGGAGGAAACAGCTATGAAGCAATTATGGAAGCGGAACGCAGTGGTCGGCACGATCCTGGTCTTTGTCTGCGCGGCGATCTTTCTGAACGGAAAGTACGCCGAAAAGGTCGACAAGCCCACGAAGGTCTTGGGCCAGTCTGAGCTTGTGAGCACGGACGGCGGCGCCGCCGAGGTCTCGGCGAACGCGGAGGGCAAGGACTACTTTGCCTCGGCCCGCCTGACGCGCCAGCAGGCGCGCGACAGCGCGCTGTCGCTTTTGAAAGAGGCGAGCGAGAACGACGACGTGGACGCCGAGACCGCGAGCGAGGCGGCAAAAAGCATCGAAACGCTCGCTTCCTATACGCTCAGTGAGGCGCAGATTGAAAACATGGTCACGGCCAAGGGTTATGAGGACTGCGTCGTCTTCATGTCCGAAGACGGCGTGAGCGTGGTCGTCTCAGCAGGGGAAGAAGGGCTCCAGACCGAGGACATCGCCCGCATCACAGACATCGTCAAACAGGAGACGGGGCTAAGCGCGGAGAGCATTAAGATCATGGAAGTAAATTAGCTGTTGTAATTTTTGAAAGAAGATGATAAAATACTTTCGATATAAGCATTCACAAACAAGGAGAGGATATCTGAATGGCTGAGAATCGAGAGTATCTGACCCGCGCCGAGGAAAACGGCAGCATCAACATCGCAGAAGACGTTGTCGCCGCGATCGCCGCCGACGCCATCGGCGAGATCGAAGGCGTTGGCTCCATGTGCCAGAATATGACCGAACAGATCACCGAGCAGTTCACCGGCAAAAAGGGGCTGCGCGGTGTTCGCGCCGAGGTCAAGGACGGCGAGATCACCGTCGACGTCTACTTGATGGTGCGCTATGGCTACGCCATCCCCGAGACCGCGTGCAAGGTGCAGGACAGCGTGTCCGCTGCCGTGAGCGGCATGACAGGCTACAATGTCCGCGCGGTCAACGTCCACGTCGGCGGGATCAGCTTCAACTAAAGAAAGATAAGATCAATAGATAAAGGAACAGACGAGAATGATTCGCAATACAGCGCGAGAGATCGCAGTGCATCTTGCATACGAACTGAGCTTTACGGACAAAACGGTGGAGGCGCTTCTCGACGAGCGGCTGACGAAGGAATCCTTCGACACGCTCAAGGACGAGGACGACATCTACGAAAAGGCCCCCGGCGCCGCGCAGGCGGAGTACATCCGCTCCATTGTTTCCGGCGTTGCCGAGCACGCGCCGGAGTTGGACGGCTACATCGCCAAGTACGCCAAGGGCTGGAGCTTTGACCGCATCCCGCTCGTCGCCTCGGCGATCATGCGCGTTGCGATGTACGAATCGCTCTACCGCAGCGACATTCCGACGCGTGTGGCCGTCAACGAG
>CAVFND010000270.1:0-2592 GCA_963623615.1 Oscillibacter sp. ER4
GTTCTCTTGGGGGTACAAGGGGGCCATTCTCTCACGTGAGAGAATGGCCCCCTTTCCCGTGCAGCGCCTCCAGCGCTGCCCTCCCCGCGGCACAAGTGCCGCAAAATACTTCGCACCTGTGCGAAAAAGAGGACACCCCACGATGTGGGGCCAGAAGCAGCGCTCGCGCGCTGCACCCACCCTCCGCTGTGTGCGGAGAATCGTCAAGTATCTTCTTGACAAAAAATCCCCAGCATGGTATGCTGACCACAATAAAGGCAGTGAGAAAGAAGCCTTTTCTTTTCACCCGCTCAAGAGAGGGGACGGCCGGTGCAAGTCCCTGCGGAACGGAAAAGGCGGCGCTTTTGAGCCGTGCGGCGGAAATGCCGCGCCGGCCCCTCCGTTACAAGGGAACGAAGTGCCCCGCATCCAGCGGGGAATTCAGGTGGAACCACGGACAATGATTTGTTCGCCCTGAGCCTACTATCATAGGCTCAGGGCGTTTTTTATCTCCTGAGCCAAGTACCGAAAGGAGAAATTCACCATGAAAAACACCGAAAAGACGATGGACAAGATCGTCGCGCTGTGCAAAAACCGCGGCTTTGTCTTCCCCGGCAGCGAGATCTACGGCGGCCTTGCCAACACCTGGGACTACGGCCCCCTCGGTGCCGAGCTCAAGAAGAACATCAAGAACGCCTGGTGGAAGAAGTTCGTGCAGGAGAACCCCTACAACGTCGGACTTGACGCCGCGATCCTGATGAACCCCCAGACCTGGGTGGCAAGCGGCCATCTCGGCGGCTTCTCCGATCCTCTGATGGACTGCCGCGAGTGCCACGAGCGCTTCCGCGCCGACAAGGTCATCGAGGACTGGTGCGCCGAGACCGGCTTCGAGCTCCCCAAGCCCATCGACGCTTTCTCCCAGCAGGAGATGAAGGACTTTGTCGAAGAGCACAACATCCCCTGCCCCACCTGCGGCAAGCACAACTTCACCGATATCCGCCAGTTCAACCTGATGTTCAAAACATTCCAGGGCGTGACCGAGGACGCGAAGAACACCGTCTACCTCCGCCCCGAGACCGCGCAGGGCATTTTTGTCAACTTCAATAACGTCCAGCGCACCACGCGCAAGAAGCTGCCGTTCGGCATCGGCCAGATCGGCAAGTCCTTCCGCAACGAGATCACGCCGGGCAACTTCATCTTCCGCGTGCGCGAGTTCGAGCAGATGGAGCTTGAGTTCTTCTGCAAGCCGGGCACCGACCTTGAGTGGTTCCAGTATTGGCGCACGTTCTGCCACAACTGGCTGCTCTCCATCGGCCTCAAGGACGAGAACCTCCGCCTGCGCGACCACGATCCCGAGGAGCTGTGCTTCTACTCCAAGGCGACGACGGACTTCGAGTTCCTCTTCCCGTTCGGCTGGGGCGAGCTCTGGGGCGTTGCCGACCGCACGGACTACGACCTCACGCAGCATCAGAACACCAGCGGCGTGAAGATGGTCTACCGCGAGGGCGAGGGCAAGGACATGGTCGAGTACGTCCCCTACGTCATCGAACCGTCGCTCGGCGTGGAGCGCAGCGTACTCGCCGTCCTGTGCGACGCCTACGATGAAGAGGTCGTCGGCCAGGACAAAAAGGGCAACGACGATGTGCGCGTCGTGCTGCATCTGCATCCGGCGCTCGCACCGTTCAAGGCCGCGATCCTGCCGCTTTCGAAGAAGGAAGTGCTTGCCGGTCCCGCGATGGAGCTCTACAACGAGCTGAGCAAGGAATTCATGGTCGACTACGACGAGACCGGTTCGATCGGCAAGCGCTACCGCCGCGAGGACGAGATCGGCACGCCGTACTGCATCACGTTTGACTTCGACACCGTCGGCGACGAGGCCAACGGCATCGCGGCCGACCACTGCGTCACCATCCGTGAGCGCGACAGCATGGAGCAGGTCCGTATCCCCATCGATCAGGTCAAGGACTTCCTGCGCGAAAAGTGCGCGTTCTGAGAAAAAGTTTTCCGCAGAATAACAAGAAGGACAGCTCTCTTTCGAGAGCTGTCCTTCTTCGTCTGAGCCACCTATTCGTAAAATCACCGGTCCCAGCAGGTTTTTTTGTCCTCCTCCGTAATTGGCCGGATGACCTTGCAGGGATTTCCGACCGCCACCGAATCGCTCGGGATATCCTTGACGACGACGCTTCCCCCGCCGATGACGACATTGCTGCCGATCGTGACCCCCGGCATGACTTGGACTCCCGCGCCGATCCACACGTTGTCGCCCACGGTGATCGGATAGGCATACTCCAGTCCCCGGTTCCGGCGCTCAAAGTCGATCGGGTGTCCGGCGGTGTGAAAGCCGCAGTCCGGCGCGATGAACACATTGTCGCCAAATGTCACCTTCGCCCCGTCGAGGATCACCGTGTTGTGATTGGCGAAGAAATTCTCTCCGATCTCGATATTGTACCCATAGTCGCACCAGAACGGCGCAATAATGCAGAAAGCGCCCTTTGTTTTGCCCAGCAGCTTTTTCATCAGCTCCCGCTGCCCCGCCTCATCCGACGGGCGGAGCTGATTGAACGCATAGCAAAGGTCCTTTGCCCTGACCCGCTCCTCCAGCAGCTCCCTGTC
>CAVFND010000271.1:0-2575 GCA_963623615.1 Oscillibacter sp. ER4
GTACGGCGGCGCAAGCGTCACCGTATGCGGCTGGGCGAAGACCATCCGCGATATGAAGACCTTCGGATTCATCGAGCTGAACGACGGCTCGTGCTTCCGCAATTTGCAGGTCGTGATGGATGCGAATTCTCTTTCTAATTATAAGGAGATCGCCGCGCAGAACGTGGGCGCCGCCCTCATCGTGCGCGGCACGGTCGTGCTGACGCCCGAGGCCAAGCAGCCGCTCGAGGTCAAGGCGACGGCGATCGAGGTCGAGGGCGTGTCCTCCCCCGACTATCCCCTGCAGAAAAAGCGCCACAGCGTCGAGTATCTGCGCACCATCCAGCATCTGCGCCCGCGCACGAACCTCTTCTCCGCGGCCTTCCGCGTGAGAAGCGCGGCGGCCTACGCCGTGCACGAGTTTTTCCAGAGCCGCGGCTTTGTCTATGTCAACACCCCGATCATCACCGGCTCCGACTGCGAGGGCGCGGGCGAGATGTTCCAGGTCACGACGCTCGACATGGAGAACCCGCCCCGCACCGAGGACGGCAAGGTCGATTACAGCAAGGACTTTTTCGGCAAGAAGACGAGCCTGACCGTCTCCGGCCAGCTCAACGCCGAAAACTTCGCGATGGCGTTCGGCGACGTTTACACGTTCGGCCCCACGTTCCGCGCCGAGAATTCCAACACCGCGCGCCACGCCGCCGAGTTCTGGATGATCGAGCCGGAGATGGCGTTCTGCGACCTCGACGGCGACCTTGAGGTCATGGAGGCGATGGTCAAGCACATCATCCGCCGCGTCATGGAGCGCTGCCCGGACGATCTGGCGTTCTTCAACAGCTTTGTCGACAAGGGGCTTCTTGAGCGTCTCCAGCACGTCGAGAGCTCCGACTTTGGCCGCGTGACGTACACCGAGGCCGTCAAGCTCTTAAAGGAGAGCGGCCAGAAGTTCGACTATCCCGTCGAGTGGGGCATCGACCTCCAGACCGAGCACGAGCGGTATCTGACCGAGCAGATCTTCAAGCGCCCCGTGTTCGTCACGGACTATCCGCAGGAGATCAAGGCGTTCTATATGCGCCTGAACGACGACGGCAAGACCGTCGCCGCGGCGGACTGCCTCGTTCCGGGTATCGGCGAGATCATCGGCGGCAGCCAGCGCGAGGAGCGCATCGAGCTGCTCGAAAAGCGCATCCGCGAGCTCGGCATGAATCCCGAGGACTACTGGTGGTACTGCGACCTGCGCCGCTACGGCTCCTGCCGTCACGCGGGCTTCGGCCTCGGCTTCGAGCGCATGGTGATGTATTTAACGGGCATCGGCAACATCCGCGACGTGGAGCTGCATCCCCGCACCGTGGGCAACGCAGACTTCTAATTCTCAAAAAATAAGGGACACGGTTTCCGTGTCTCTTATTTTTTGAGAATTACACTCCGCTTCGTGCCTTGCCGCCCGTAGGGCGGCTTCGACACGCGCGGAGCGAGAGGAATTTTTTCTGACGCGCATGTCGTCAGAAAAAACGATCACAATTTATTTGCGCCGTGCGCGGCGCAAAGTCTGCGACGCTGTGGCTTTGGCGGTGGAGAATTATTTGGTGGTAAATAGTTACAAATGGGAACAAAAGCGCGAAAAGCGTAGTCAAAAGAAATAGAGTCTGCTATAATAGTCCCGCAGTTTTGAGAGAAGGAGATTTTGACATGAAACGCTTTTTTGCGCTGCTGCTCAGCGCACTCATGGTACTGTCGCTGCTGACCGCCTGCGGCGACAAGACGACGCCGTCCGATGACGGCGATCAGACCGTCGCGGACGAGAATGGCGGCGACCCCGACAACAACACCGGCGACACGGCCGACCCCTATGACGCCGTGCGCAACTACTGGTCCGAAGACCAGCTCACGCAGGCCTGGGGGCCGGATCAGGTGGTGGAGCACCTCTTTTTCCACCCGATCATCGCCTATCCGCAGTGGGCCTTCCACGACTGCAGCGCCAGTCAGGACCAGCGCTACGGCCTCGACGACTGGATGGTCACGGTCGACGAATACAACAAGATCTTGCAGTCCGTGTACGACAAGGGCTACATCTTAGTTGCGATGGAAGACGTCTGGAGCGAGGTGACGGACGAGTCCGGCACGCACATGGTGCGAAACACCCTGATGCTGCCCGAGGGCAAAAAGCCGCTCATCATCAGCTTTGACGATGTGAACTACTACCCCTATATGCTCGACGAGGGCTTCACGAGCAAGCTCGTCGTGGGCGACGACGGCGAGATCTGGGCCCAGTGCACCGATCCGTACACCAACGAGACGTTTTTGACGAAGGAACTCGACGCGACGCCGATCCTCGACCAATTTGTCTATGAGCACCCCGACTTTTCGCTGAACGGCGCGAAGGCTATCTTCTCGCTGACGGGCTATCAGGGGATACTCGGCTACCGCACGCAGGATGACCGCGACATCGCGGCGGACAGTCCCGACCGTCCGGCGTTCGACGCCTACCGCGCGAGCGAGATCGAGGCGGTCAAGCCCGTGATCCAGCGCCTCAAGGAGACCGGCTGGACGTTCGGCAGCCACACCTGGGGCCACATCCGCCTCGACACCAAGC
>CAVFND010000272.1:0-2573 GCA_963623615.1 Oscillibacter sp. ER4
CTCGACCACAACGCCGACACCGTCGATGACGGTGGCGTAAGCCATGCCCTCAGCAGCCACGCGGCTGGCCTTCTTCGCCTGAGAGGCGAGGCCCTTTTCGCGCAGATACATGACGGCCTTTTCCATATCGCCCTCGCACTCGATGAGGGCCTTCTTGCAGTCCATCAGGCCGCAGCCGGTGGCCTGGCGGAGCTCGTTAACAACAGCAGCAGTGATAGCCATTCTGATATCCTCCTGAAAAATAGTATAGTAAAAATGGAACGGGGCGAGGCTTTGCCTCGCCCCGTAAGGTTCTTTTCTCGCTTGCTTGGGAAAATTAGGCCTGAGCCTCGCCCTCGGCCTTCTCCTCGGTCTCTTCGCCCTGCTTGCCCTCGATCATGGCGTTGGCCATCACAGAGGAGATGAGCTTGATGGCGCGGATAGCGTCATCGTTGCCGGGGATGGGATAGTCGATCTCATCGGGATCGCAGTTGGTATCGGCGATGGCGACGACGGGGATTCCGAGCTTGTGCGCCTCAGCGATGGCGTTGCGCTCCTTGCGGGTGTCAACGATGAAGAGAGCGCCGGGGAGCTTCTTCATTTCCTTCACGCCGCCGAGGTACTTCTCGAGCTTCTCGATCTCGGCGAGGTGCTTCATAACTTCCTTCTTGGGAAGCATATCGAACGTGCCGTCAGCCTGCATGGTCTTGAGCTGGTTGAGACGGTCCACGCGGGTGCGCATGGTCTTGAAGTTGGTCATCATACCGCCGAGCCAGCGGGCGTTGACATAGTAGCCGCCGCAGCGGGAAGCCTCTTCCTTGATGGCCTCCTGCGCCTGCTTCTTCGTGCCGACAAACAGGATGTTCTGGCCGCTCTCAGAGACGGAGCGAACGAAGTTGTAGGCCTCCTCGAGCTTCTTGACGGTCTTCTGCAGGTCGATGATGTAGATGCCGTTGCGCTCGGTGTAGATGTAAGGAGCCATTTTGGGGTTCCAGCGGCGGGTCTGATGACCGAAGTGGACGCCTGCTTCGAGCAGGGCTTTCATGGATACGACGTTTGCCATTGCTTGTAGTTTCTCCTTCAAATTTAGTTTTTACCTCTGGAGCCTTCATCCCTCCTGCCAACCTGATGGCACAGACAAGAAGTCAGGTCTCCATGCGGAATACCCGAGTATTATACCCTCTTATTTTTCAAATTGCAAGAACTTTTTGAAAAATCACCGTCTTTCTCTCGGTTTCTCTCACTTTTTTCTCGTTTTGCCCAAAAAATGGCTGCTCACTTTTCCGCGTGAAAGTTGCTTTTCTTCTTTTTAATAAGGGTTTTCTAAAATTTAGTGTTGCAAAAATGTCGAAAATCCTTATAATATGGAAAGTCTGCTATTGGGGGCTTTTTCGCCCGCCGCCTTTTTCAGAACCGGCGGCGCGTGCGGCGCTCTCTGCGCGGGATCTCCTGGCGCGGAAAGGGCTTGTCAATGAGAATGATATCGTCCCCCACCTGCTTGATGCAGTCCCAGGGAATGTAGTATTCCTCGCCGCGGCCGAAGAGTCCAAAGAATCGGAACGGTCCCGGAACGATCAAAGCAGTCAATTGCCCGTCGGGCAGTTTGCATTCAATGTCGCCCACATAGCCCAGGCGGCAGCCGTCGCAGATGTTGATGACCTCCTTGCAGCGGAAGTCGGCAAAGCGGCAGTTCATGCGCATTCCCTCCTGTTCCCTTTCATTGTATTCCCGGAACAGGAAGTCCTATCCCTCGCATTTCCCGCGACTTCTCTCCGGGCTATGCCGGAGAGAAAATTTTTTCTACGGAGGTTCCCCCCACATGACAGAGATCCAGCTCAATATGTACCATGCCCTCGCGCTTGGCGCCGCCATGTACGCGCTCGGCCTTGTGCTGACGAAGAAGATCCCCATGCTCAGTCGCTTCTGCATCCCCGCGCCCCTGGTCGGCGGTCTGTGCTTCGCGATCTTCAACACCATCCTCTATGCCACGGGCGCGGCGGTCATCACCTTTGACGACACGCTGCAAACGGTCTTTATGATCTTCTTCTTCACGACCGTCGGCTTCACCGTCAGCATCCCGATGCTGCTCAAGAGCGGCAAATCTGTCATCATGCTCCTTATTCTGAGCGTTGTGATGATCATTCTGCAGAACGTCGTCGGCAGCGGCGTGATGGCGCTGATGGGCAAAGACCCGCTCTACGGCCTTGCCTGCGGCTCCATCGCGATGATCGGCGGCCCCGGCACGGCGGCGGGTATTGGCCCTGACCTTGATGCAGCCGGTGCTATCGGCGGCACGACGGTCGCCGTCGCGGCGGCGACGTTCGGTCTCATCTTCGGCTCGCTGCTCGGCGGCCCGATTGCAAGACGCCTCATCGTCAAAAACCACCTGCGCGACGAGCTCGCGGAGCAGACGGTGGAAGAGGATGTCGATGACTCGCATTACAACACCCACACCAACAACTTTGTCTACGGCTTCCTGCTGCTGATGTTCTGCGCCGGTGTCGGCAACGTTGTCAGCGTTCTGCTCACGAACCTCTGCGGCTTCAGCTTCCCCATTTATATCGGTTCGATGCTCGTGGCCGTCATTGTGCGCA
>CAVFND010000273.1:0-2539 GCA_963623615.1 Oscillibacter sp. ER4
TCCAACACCTACTTAGATTTTAAACACAACTTCGTTTTTTGCCCGCTCTTTGGGGCCTGGTTTTATGCGCTCTTTTCGGAATGGTTCTTAGATTACAATGTTTCAACCTTCTTCCTCCTTGAGCGCGAGCAGCACGGGGCAGTGGTCACTGCCCATGACCTCGGACAGGATGTCCGCGTTTTCGATGCGGGAGCGCAGGCGCTCTGAGACGATGAAGTAGTCAATTCTCCACCCTACGTTCCTTGCTCTCGACTGCGCGCGGTAGCTCCACCACGAATAGGCGTCCGTCTTGTCGGGATACAGCGTGCGGAACGAATCGAGAAAGCCTGAGGATAAAAGCTGCGTCATCTTGCCGCGCTCCTCGTCGGAAAAGCCGGGATTAAAATGATTCGTCTTCGGATTTTTGAGGTCGATCTCCTCGTGCGCGACGTTCAGGTCGCCGCAGTACACGACGGGCTTGATCGTGTCGAGCTCGCAGAGGTACTGCCTCAGCGCGTCCTCCCACGCCATGCGGTACGAAAGGCGGCGCAGCTCGTCCTGCGAGTTCGGCGTGTAGCAGCAGACGAGATAGAAGTCCGGATATTCGCACGTGATGACGCGCCCCTCGTGGCGGTGGATGTCCTCGCCGAAGTTATAGGTGACGGAAAGCGGCTCCTGCTTGGTAAAGACCGCCGTGCCGGAGTAGCCCTTCTTGTCCGCGCTGTTCCAGTAGATGTGGTACTGCGGCAGGTCGAGTTCGATCTGATGCGGCTGCAATTTCGTTTCCTGTAAACAGATGACGTCCGCGTCGATGAAATTCACAAAATCCAAAAATCCCTTGCCGATGCACGCGCGCAGGCCGTTGACGTTCCATGAGATGAGTTTCATTGGGGAAAAGTCCTCCGAAAGTTTGATGGTAAGACCATTGTACTATTGGGGGAAGTGAAAAGCAATAAAAATCGCGGAGAGCTCTCTTCAAGCCCCATGGAAAAGCGCAAAAATGCCGCTTTCTGTAAAGCCAAAGCGGCAAAAACCCTCATTTTCTGCGGACTTTCCGTCTTTCCGCGAAGAAGCGTTTACAACGCTCGCCGCCATACGGTAAAATAGACTCCATCACACGGTCTGGAGAAGTTTTTGCATGAAAAAGATCTTTCTCTCCGCGATCCTTGCCGGCGCGGTCATCGCCTTTGGCGGCACGGTGTTCCTGTCAGTGGAAAATACGGTCGTCGGGTCGCTTTTTTTCACCATCGGCCTTTTCGTCGTCTGCACGCGCGGGCTGCATCTGTTCACCGGCAAGGTCTGCTATGTGTTTGACAACGACTTATCTTACGCCAAGACGCTGCCGGTCATCTGGCTGGGAAATCTCGCCGGCACGGCGCTCATCGCGCTCGCCGAAAAGGCGACGCGGCTTGCATCCCTCACCACCCGCGCGCAGGAAATTTGTGAATTGAAGCTCTCCGAGCCGCTTTACGGCGCGTTCATTCTCGCCGTTTTCTGCAATGTGATGATCTACATCGGCGTTGAGGGCTACCGCTCCAACCCGCACGAGATCGGCAAGTACCTCGCGCTTTTTTTCGGCGTGTGCGTGTTCATCCTCTGCGGCTTTGAGCACTGCGTGGCGAATATGTACTACTTCACGATGGGCGGCGCGTGGAGCGGCCGCGCGGTTTTATATCTGCTCGTGATGACGGTCGGCAACGCCGTCGGCGGCGTGTCTGGACCTTTGGCAAGAAAAGTATTGTCCCGCTGAGGGACGGGAGATGTCCCATTGGCATGGGACTGCGTATAAAAGGGGGTATTCTCTCACGTGAGAGAATACCCCCTTTTGAACCCCCAAGAGAACGGCAGGGGCGTTTCGACTTCGCCCCTGCACCCCTAACGACCAAAAGGGAGGGGCCTTGCCCCTCCTTTTTGGATTATCCTCCCCGCCGTAGACGGCGCGGCATTGCTTCGCTCGCCGCTCAGGGCGGCTTCTATTTCAGTTCTGTGCTGTGATATAGATATCCTCTGCTTTTTGCTGGGCGGCGATGAGTGTGGATTTGGCATCGCCGTAGTTTTGCTTTTCGATTTGGGCGAGTGCGTCGGTGATGGCGTTGAACAGGGTCAAGTACATTTTCTGATAGTCTGTCATAGCGAAACCTCCGAACATATTTTAGATATATTATATATCTACTAAACGCATAATACTTCAAAACGAGCTTATTGTAAATACACAATAACTATATTTTGAGGTTTTCCTATGGCTATTAAGAGTTTATCTATTCGCATTGATGAAACGATGCTCCATAAACTTCACGTTGTTGCCGACTACGAGGGCCGCAGCGCAAACAACGAAATTCTGATTTTGATCCGCGACGCAATCGAAGCCTACGAAGAAAAACACGGTAAAATCGAGCTCTAATTTCCACAACGCGGCGAGCGCAGCAATGCCGCGCCAGCAGGCAGTCTGCCGCCATTCTACCGTCACACGCGCCTCACGATAGTAAGGCGCGGTTGATACCGGTAACGACTCGCAGAAGATTCATGGCGAAGCCATGTACACCGCACCCGATTGCGCAGC
>CAVFND010000274.1:0-2533 GCA_963623615.1 Oscillibacter sp. ER4
CGATCAGCAGTCCCAGAAGCGCCGCAGCGAACACGTCGCTCGGGAAGTGGACGTACAGATATAGCCGCGACAGGGCGATGAGCACCGCGAGCGGGATGGCGACATAGCCGAAGCGCTTGTCAGTCTTCGTCAAGATCGTTGCGGCGATCGTCGAGGACAGCGTATGCCCCGAGGGGAACGAGTAGTCCGTCGGCGTGGTGATCAGAAGCTGCACGGAAGAGTCGAGCCAGCAGGGCCGCGAGCGCGCGACCAGATGCTTGAGCGCAACGTTTCCGACGAGAAGTCCCGCGAGGAGCCCCAGCAGCACGAGCGCGCCCTGACGGCGGTATTTTTTCGTGCACAGCAAGAGAACGCCGGCGATGATCCAGATGATGCCGGCATTGCCGAGCATTGTGAGCTTGGGGACCACGGCGTCGAGAAACGGGCAGGCGATGTTGTTCTGGATCCAGTGGAGAATGCCCCAGTCGAGCGCCATGGGCTTGCAGCTCCTTTCTTAGCTTTGATGCGCGCTTACTTGTGCAGCAGCGGGGAGAGCGGCTTGTAGATGAGGAAGCACAGCGCCACGTCGATCATGCCCTTGACGAAGGTGAACGGCATGTTGAAGACTGTCAGGCACTCAAGAAGACCGTTGGTCGAGGGGCGGATGGCCTGATACATGCCGATGATCACATCAAGCGGCAGGTTGTAGCACACAACGTACGCGGGATAGACCACGAAGTAGTTGAGGGGCACGGACAGCACCGCCATCAGCACCGCGCCGACGAGAGCGCCGACAAGCGCGCTCTTGCGGGACTTTTTCTTCTGATAGATGAAGCCCGCGGTGAAGGAGAAGACGCTGCCCATGATGAAGTTGAAGAGCTCACCGACATACGCGGACGACGTGCCGTGCAGCACGGAGAACAGTACGTTTTTAAGCAGCGTGACGATCACGCCGTAGATGGGGCCGAGCGAGAACGCCGCCAGCAGCTCCGGAAGGTCGGAGATGTCGAGCTTGACGAACGCGGGGATGAGCGCGGGGATCGGGAACTCGATGAACATCAGCAGAAATGCGACGGTCGAGAGCATGGCGGTCACCGTCAGCTTGTGGGTGCGGCTGTGGTGAGTTGCACGGGTGGCGGGGATGGCGTTTACATTGGGTTCGGACATAAAAAAACACTCCTTTTTGTCATTTCACCTGAAAGAACAAGCCTTCCAAGGTGCATGACGCCAAAGAGCGGGAATTGCGTGAAAATAAATCGCGCGCAGCACATCTTCTCTCATCCGGACTGTGACCGTCGGTACCGGAATTTCACCGGATCGTGCAGCATCAAACAATGCCGCTTGCGGACTATAACCGCCGGTGGGGAATTTCACCCCGCCTCGAAGACAAGTGATTCAGTTGATGGTTAGAGTATACGACAAATTTTCGGTTTGTCAAGAGGGAAAATACTTTACAAAGACGAACGAATGTTCTATAATGGCGAAAAGAGAGGAGGCGGTGTCCATGAGGGGGAGACCCTGTTCCTGCGCGTTCACCGGCCACCGGCCGGGGAAGCTGCCATGGGGAGAAGATGAAAACGACCTTCGCTGCATTGCCCTCAAGGCGAAGCTGCGCGCCGCGGTGGAGAGCGCCGTTCACGAGGGGATGGAGCATTACATCTGCGGCATGGCCGAGGGCTGTGACCTCTACTTTGCCGAAACCGTGCTGGCGCTGAAAGGCGCATATCCGCACATCACGCTCGAGGCGGCCATCCCGTGCCCCTCGCAGGCGGACGGATGGAGCGAGAGGCAGAAGGCGCGCTACCGCGATATTTTATCTCGCTGCGACTACGAGACCATGGTGCAGCGGAGCTACACGCCGGGCTGCATGCAGCGGCGCAACCGCTACATGGTCGACCATGCGAGCCTGCTGATCGCCGTGAACGACGGCATGCGCGGCGGAACGCGCTCGACGATCGAATACGCCTTCAAGCGCGGCGTGAACGTGCTGGACATCCCGCTGGACTGAGGAGGAAGACACCCGTGCCCTTTGACTTTAAGAAAGAATACAGGGAATTTTACCTGCCGAAGGCAAAGCCGGAGATCGTCACCGTGGCGCGTGCAAACTATATCGCCGTGCGCGGCGAGGGCGACCCGAACGAGGAAAACGGCGCGTATCAGCGCGCCATCAGCGTGCTCTACACCGTGGCCTACACGCTCAAGATGAGCAAACGCGCGGGACACGAGATCGACGGCTTTTTCGACTATGTCGTGCCGCCGCTCGAGGGCTTCTGGCAGATGCCGGATACGGAGACGGTCGATTATGGGCGAAAATCGGATTTTCGCTGGATCTCCGTCCTGCGTCTGCCGGAGTTTATCACGAAAGTGGATTTCGACTGGGCGGTTGAGGCGGCGTCAAAGAAGAAAAAGCTCGACTGCTCGGCGGCGGAATTTCTGACCGTCGACGAGGGCCTCTGCGTGCAGATCCTGCACGTGGGTCCGTTCGACGATGAGCCGGAATCCGTTGCAAAGATGGACACATTTCTGCGCGAAAACGGGTATGAAAACGATCTGG
>CAVFND010000275.1:0-728 GCA_963623615.1 Oscillibacter sp. ER4
CCATCAGCGTGTCGTTGTTCTGCAGCAGTCTAGTCTGCGGGCCCATCTGGAGCGACACCATGCGCGTGAGCTCTAAGTCGTGCAGCTTCTTTTCAAAGCGCTCGCACTTCTGCGCGTAGTCGTTGTAGGCCTGCGCATCCTCGGCAAGGCCGCTCGCCTCCGCCTTCTTGCGCAGCTCCTCGAGCTCGCCGGAACGGACCTCGGCCAGGCGCTTTTTGCCCGCGATGATATACATGGTCAGTTCTTTATAGTATTTGAGGTTCAGCTCATACATCTGGTCAAGCATCGCGATGTCCTTCATCAGCGTGACCTGATGCTTTTCAAGCTCGCTCACGATGCGGTTCACGCTCGTCTCGGCCTTGCCGTACTGCGCGCGCATCAGCTCGAGCTTATCCTTCTGCTTGTGAAAAAGGCCCGCGAAGCCCTTCTTCTCCTCCTGGCCGAAGCCCTTGACCTCGACGACGAGGTTTGAAAGCGTCTCGCCCACCTCGCCAAGATCCTTGTTGCGCACGGAGGACAGCGCGTTTTCCGAGAACGTCGCAACGCTCTTCTGCGCGGCCACGCCGTAGTTGAGCACGAGATTCGTGTCCGTAATGTCGATCTTCTTGGCAAATTCGTCAACGGCCTTCTTCTCCTGCTCGGTGAGCATGCTCTCGTCGATCTTGACGGGCTCGACCTCTTTTTTCTCCTCCTGCGGCGCGGGCGCCTCGGTCCCGAGCGTCAGCTCA
>CAVFND010000275.1:738-2523 GCA_963623615.1 Oscillibacter sp. ER4
GTCTCGGGCGCGGCGGGCGCTTCGGGCGTGAGCGTCAGCTCAGGGACGGCCTCCTGCGCCGTCTCGGTGGGGTTCAGGGTCAGCTCGGGCATCATGTTGTCGCTCATATCATTTCTCCTCCGTATTTTGGCTTTGAGTTTGTTCTTTTTCGTGCTTTCTGATGCGCTGGATGCGGCGCAGGCACATCAGCGCCGCCAGCGCCCAGATCGCCGCGGAATAGTAAAGCGTATCCTTGTGCAGGCGCAGCGCGCCGATCAGGCTGCCCACGCCCAGAATGGCAAAGATCGCGCAGAAGATCGGGTCGAGCCACACGCCCTTGAGCCGCTTCATGAGCCACGCGTTCACTTTGGCGTTGAACGCCATCACTTTTTTTCGCATCGCTTACTCCTTTACAGCTCGAGCTTGATGTCGTCCTGCGAGGCCGTAGCCGTGCCGCCGGACTCGGCATGCAGCTCGTCACTGTCCTCGCTCAGGCCTTCGCGCTTCATCATGTTCTCAAGCACCGTGATGTCGGTGGAAATGTCCATCGCCTCGCTGCCAAAGAGCATGTCGAGCTGCTTTTCAAAGGCCGTGACGATCGTGCCCATCATGCTCTCCACGCGCTGCATGGTCGCGTCGATGTTCTCGCCGCTCACGCCCTGCGCGCCCATGCGGTCATAGGCATTCAAGAGCTTGAGCGTCGTGGGCAGATAATAGTCCATGAACTTGCGGATCTGCGGCAGCTTTGACGGGTCGGATTTGACCTGCGCGAAGATCTTCGCGCTTAAGTCCTCCAGCCGGTCGATATCGGCGGAAATCTTCTCATCCTTGATGGATGTGTTGAGCCGCTTCATCTCGGAGATGGCGAGATTGCCGTCCTTGATCATCTTGTCGAGCTCGGGGTTGCCGGTGGTCTCTTCCTTTTTCGGCGGGTCGGGCACTGTGACCTCGACCGTGCCGCATACGGCATTCATAATAAGGAACACCACCGCCGACGCGACCGCTACCAAAATGAAGTGCGGCACGCGGTAAAGCGGAAACAGCAATGCGTAAATGACCCATGTTCCCGCCGCGGCGTAATAGGGTACGGTGGATCTGCGTTTGACAGCTGCCAAGACGATCCCCTCCTGTTTTCATAAATATTTTGATTGATATATGATACCACATCGCATCAGCGTGGTCAAGCAAAGCCCGCGCTGATGTGCCGCAATATCGCACTTTTTACAAGAGAAGGCGGCGTCCCGAAGGACGCCGCCTTTTGCGAAATACCGCGTTTTTCTTATTCGTTTCGGATGGCTTCGAGCGCCGAGATCTTGACCGCCTTGTTCGCGGGCTGATAACCGGACACCAGTCCGACCAGCACCGAAAACACCAGCGCAAAGATCACAAGCTCCGGCTTGATGACGGACGTGCGCGTCACGTTCTCTCCGCCGATGAGCGCCTGCTTGATAAGCTCCCATGTCACGCCCCCGCCGCCGAACGCGCCGAACGAGAACAGATTGATGATAACGGATATGATGAAGCTGAAAATAAGCCCCAAAATGCCACCGAGAAGTCCGATGCTGCCCGCCTCCATCAAAAACATCGCGCGGATATCGCGCACGTAGCAGCCGAGCGCCTTCATGATGCCGATCTCCTTCGTGCGCTCGGAGATGGACATGATCATCGTGTTCGTGATGCCGATGGCCGCGACCAGAAGCGAGATCGCGCCGAGGCCGCCAAGCATCAGCTCGATCTGGCGGGTCTGCTTGTTGAGTTCCTCGCGCATGCTCTGCATGGAATATGTGCTGTAGCCCAGGTCCTTGA
>CAVFND010000276.1:0-2512 GCA_963623615.1 Oscillibacter sp. ER4
AGTGTGGAGAATTTTCATTTCAGCAGTAAAGTTTTCAGTATGCTCTGCTTTCCCCGCGCAGAAAATGTAAAATTTCTGTGCATTGCATTTCGTGCATTGCAAATGCCAAACTTTGTGATATACTACGGCAAGATTTGTCCCAAAGCGGACGAAAGAAGAGAGTTTTGTCGGGCCGGTGAGCGGCCTTCCATTTTGATAGAAAGTATTTTGACTTTATGTTGATGGATGAGTATTTCTTTGCCTTAGCGACGATCGACCTCTTTGTGCTGACATTCGTATGCATCCTCACAAAGCTGAGCGAAATGCTCAACAGCAAGCAGAAGCGCGGCTTTTTCCTCGCCTTTGTGCTCATTGGCGTGATCTCGATCCTCGAAGTCATTACGATCGTAGTCGACGGCGCGCCGGTGCACCTGCGCTGGCTGAATATCCTGTCAAACTATCTCGGCTTCGGACTGTCACCGGCGGTGTCGCTTTGCCTTGTGTACGTGCTGGACAAAAAACAGGACGTCCGGCGCGGGTTCAAAACGGCGGCCGCGTGCGAGGCGGCGTATCTCATTCTGCTGGCGTTGATGATCCCGAGCGGGATGGTGTTCTCCGTGAGCGAGGAGGATCTCTATTCGCGAGGCGACTTTTTCACGTTTTACGTGACCGCGTACTTCTCTGCCATCATCTACCTGATGATCTGCACGCTCATTACGGCGGGCGCGTTCCAGAACCGCAGCCGCGCACTGGTCGAAAGCATCTGCGCGGAGCGCGGATCGTCCGTTGCGCTTTCATGGGACATGCCGCAGGGATAAGAGATGGCCAACGGCACGTTTGATCCGGTGGTAAGAACGCTTTTTCTCAATCCGGTCGTGCTGCAAGGCGCGCCGGAGTGCGAGGCGATGTTCTATCTTGTCCATGAGCTGCGGCACGCGGAGCAGTACCAGCATCCCGAGCGCTTCGACGCGATGATCTGCGAGAGTCTCCCCTACGTGGTGCTCTATAATGGAACGTGCTTCCGCCTGCGCGGCGAAACATGGCAGGAGTGCCGCCTGGACGGCGGAGAGGCGAGGTTTCGCGACGCCTATCGGGGCCTTCCCTACGAGGTGGACGCCAATGAATTTGCATTCCAGCGGGTGAAAGCCCTTTGCGGCGATTCGCCCGCGCTGCGGCAGCTGCGGGACTGCTGGCGGCTTTTTCGCGAGATCGACGAGAGAATAGAAAACAGCGCGCGCTGAGCAGGGCAAGCGTTCAGCGGCGCGCGGAGGATACAGGAGGAGACAGCAATGAAGGAACTGAAGGTACTGATGCTCAACGGCAGCCCGCACGCGAACGGCAACACCGCCGTCGCGCTGCGCGAGATGGAGGAGGTCTTCAAGGCGAACGGCGTGAATGCCGAGACCGTGCTCATCGGCAATCAGGCGGTGCGCGGCTGCACGGCCTGCGGCGCGTGCTATAAGCTCGGCAAGTGCGTCTTTGACGATGTGGTCAACGAGCTCGCGCCGAAGTTCGAGCAGGCGGACGGCCTCGTCGTGGCGAGCCCTGTCTACTATGCGTCCGCGAACGCGACGCTTATCGCCTGCCTCGACCGGCTCTTTTACAGCACGCCGTTCGACAAGACGATGAAGGTCGGTGCGAGCGTCGTCTGCGCGCGCCGCGGCGGCTGCTCGGCGACGTTCGACGAGCTGAACAAGTATTTCACGATCTCCGGCATGCCGCTTGCGTCCAGCCAGTACTGGAACAGCATCCATGGCCGCGCGCCGGGCGAGGCGGAGCAGGACGGCGAGGGGCGGCAGACGATGCGCACGCTCGCGCGCAACATGACGTTTTTGATGAAGAGCATCGCGCTCGGCAAGGAGCAGTTCGGTCTGCCCGAGGTCGAGCCGCACATCGCCACGCACTTCATCCGCTGAGAGGAAAGATGCATGGAACTGTTCGTCAAGCACTTTTCCGAGCTCACGGCGCAGGAGCTCTATGAAATTTACAAGCTGCGCGTGTCGGCCTTTGTCGTGGAGCAGAAATGCTGCTATCAGGAGGTCGACGACGCGGACAAGGATGCCTATCACGTCTGGCTGCGGGACGAGAACGGCATCGAGGCCTATGCGCGCGTCCTGCCGCGCGGCGCGGTGTTCCCCGAGGTCGCCATCGGCCGCGTGATCGCCGTGAAGCGGCGCTGCGGCCTGGGAAAGCAAATCGTCGCCGCGGCCATTGACACGGCGAAAGAAAAGCTGCACGCCGACAGAATCACGATCGAAGCGCAGACGTATGTGAAGAAGTTATACGAGGACTTCGGTTTCCGCCAGACGTCGGAGGAGTTTTTAGAAGACGGCATCCCGCACGTGCAGATGCAGCTCGACCTGACAACATAAAAAATGCCCTTCCAATGGTCGGGGGTCATAAGAAAGTAATATCGCATCTTCTCAGGAACGGCGTGGCTTCGGTCACGCCGTTTCCTGTTTCAGCAGTTCTGCCCCATGGGGATAAAGCCCACAAGGTCATAGGAAATGCGGATGCCCTGATGCCGCTTGCC
>CAVFND010000277.1:0-2512 GCA_963623615.1 Oscillibacter sp. ER4
GCGTATATGTGACTGAAAAGTCAACAAGCGTATCCACCCCCATAACAGCAGATGTCGGCATCCCGTTTGTCATCGGTTCAGCTCCGATACACATGGCTGAAAAGCCTGCGGCAATCGGTATTCCCGTCATCTGCACCAGTTGGGATGAATACGAGACCCAGTTCGGATATTCTGACGACTGGGAGAAGTTCACCCTGTGCGAATTCGCATATTCGCACTTCAAGCTCTATGGCTGCCAGCCGGTCGTGTTCTGCAACCTGCTCGATCCTGCCACTATGCAGGAAGCAGTGGCGGCAGACGATATGAGCGTTGTCAACCGCAAGGTGGAGCTGCCTGTTACCGCTATCCCCTCGACTATCGTCGTAAAGGAAGAGGGCGGCTCAGGCACGGAGTACACGCTGGACACCGACTACACGGTGTATCAGTCCGGAGAGCACGTCTATGTCGAGCTGGACGCATACGGCGATCACGCCGCCGAGGAGAAGCTTAACATAAGCTATTCTGCGGTAAATCTCGAGTCTGTCAGCGCATCTCTCGTGGCCTCCAAAATGGATGCTATAGAGCTGTGCATGTCCACAGCCGGAGTTGTTCCTGATCTCATCTGCGCTCCTGGCTTCTCGCAGGTCAGTGCAGTCGCGGCAGTAATGGCAACCAAGGCAGCGGGCATCAACGGTATGTTCCGCGCAAAGGCGCTGATCGACATAGACTGCTCCTCGACCGGCTGCACCACTTATGATGCAGTTTCCGCGTGGAAGCAGAGCAAGAACCTCACGGACGAGAACGACCTGCTCTGTTGGCCTATGCTGAAGCTCGGCGACAGGAAGTTCCACCTGTCCACGCAGCTGGCGGGGCTTATTGCAAGCGTTGACGCAGGAAACGGCTGCCCGTATGAGAGTCCCTCCAATAAGGCTCTGAAAATGGACGGACTGTGCCTCGAAGACGGCGCTGCCGTCACCCAGACAAAGGCTCAGGCGGACATTCTGAACGGCATTGGCATAATCACGGCTCTCAACTTCCTCGCGTCCGGCTGGGTAGCGTGGGGCAACTACACGGCGTGCTACCCCAACAATACGGATGTCAAGGACAACCTCATCCCCGTAAGCCGCATGTTTGACTGGGTGGCAAACACGCTCGTTCGCAGCTTCTGGTCGAAACTCGATAAGCCCATGAATCGCCGCCTGATCGACACCGTAATGGACAGCGCCAACATATGGCTCAACGGTCTTCAGGGCGCAGGCTATATTCTGGGCGGCAGAGCCGAGATGCTCGACAGTGAGAACCCGCTGATCGACCTTATGGCCGGTATCGTACGCATCCACCTGTACATGACTCCCCCGAGTCCTGCCCAGGAGATATCTTTCGTGCTCGAATATGATGCCGACTATGTAACGTCGGCACTCAGCTGAGTGGAGGTGTGAACAATGTTTGATTCTGCTGTAATAAACTTTGCTGTGTATGAAAACAACGTCGAATACATCGGTACGGCGAGCGCCACTCTGCCCAATATAAGCTTCCTTACTGTGTCGCACTCGGGCGCGGGCATTGGAGGCAACATAGAGGATGTCATCCCCGGGCACGTCGATACTATGACTCTGGGACTCAACTTTAAAACTCTCAGCGACAATGCGTTCAAGCTGTGCGAGATGCGGCCTCATGACATCAGTCTGTGCGTAGCACAGCAGGAGGAGGATCCCGTTTCCGGTACTATCAATGTGCGCTCCGTCAAGCACACATTCCGCGTCGTCCCGAAGAAAACCAGTGGCGGCAGCGTAGCTCCTGCGTCCGCGGCGGATATATCCGGCGAGTACGCGGTGCGCTACTGGAAGACCACTATTGACGGGGTGAAGAAGCTTGAGATCGATCCCCAGAACTTCATCTGCTACATAAACGGGGCGGATGCTCTTGCTGATGTAAGGGCGGCGCTCGGAAAATAAACCGTTTACGCATCCGGCAGGATATAACCTGTCGGATGCAGTTTGTTTTGCTGAAAAGGAGAAAAACCATGAGTGACATTAATACCACCAAGGCCGACACCGGTCTGAACACCGCAGCGGATGAAACCGCCGCTTTTTCCTATACGCATCAGTTCGTTGCGCCGTTTTCATACGACGGAAAAACATACGACGAACTGATCTTCAACTGGGGCAAGCTCACTGGCAGGGATGGCCTTGCTATAGAGAACGAGCTTCAGGCTCTGGGCAAGCCCGTTATTATTCCTACTCTTTCGGGCGAGTACCTTGTCCGTATGGCTGCGCGTGCATGCGAACAGCCCATTGATGCAGGCGCATTCGATGTAATGGGGCTGGCCGACTATAACAAAATTAGGAGCAGCGCGAGAAGTTTTTTACTGAGATCGGAGCTGTAGTCGGTGACGGCGGCACATGGCTGCGTCGTCAATGCCTTTTGATGGCTCAAACGAATAACACACCTGTGTCGTTCTGGCTGTCTGTTCCACTCTGCGATTTTACCAAGTGGATACGGGACAGCAACCAAATAATTAAGGAAAGAAACA
>CAVFND010000278.1:0-2490 GCA_963623615.1 Oscillibacter sp. ER4
TCACCACAAGGTAATTACCAGCAGTCTCACTGCTCTCAAAGCCGCTGAGCGACGGGTACTGCTCGGCAAAATCCCAGCTCTTTTTGCCAAAATTGACCGTCGTGCTGTCCAGCGTCACCGTGAGCTTTCTCGGCGATACGCAGTACCAACGCTGCACCTCGCTCGTCAAAATGAGCTCGCCGTCCTGACAAGCAATGAGAAATTCGCTCTGGTCCATCAGTTTATTGACGCGTGCGGCGAACGCTTCCTCCGCTTCGCCCCACTCGCCGTTCTGGCCGTCGGTCGGGTTCAGATAAATGCCCGCGTTGGCATTTTCCACACCGTGATAGCTGCCGCCGTCATAGGTTCAAAGTCTATAGTAATAGCCGTAATAGCTGCTTCTGCCCTGAAATTGGTCCTCAATCGTATGATATTGCAGCAGCATGTCGCGTCCATTTTCGCGGCAGAGGAGGTAGACGTCACCCTCCGCCATGCGGTCGCGCATCATTTCCTCGCCGTTATCGTCGATGATACACAGCTCATAGACGCCGAACGCATCCTCGCAGACGATCTGCTCCGCCCTGCCGTCGTTGTCGAGGTCGGCGGACATCAGCGTCCTGCTGCTGTCACCCTCCGACGGGTCTGTGCAGCGGATGACCGCGCCGTCGCCGTAGTAGTGCAGCTCGCCGTTCAGCGTGGAGAACAGCAGCTCGCTCTTATCTAAAAGCCTGTTGACCTCGTCCGCAAATTTCTGCGCCTCGGCGGGCCATGAGTCGGCGGAATCGGAATTTACGCTGAAGCTCACCGAATTCTCTGCCAGCGTGGTCGTCCCGTTCTTACCCAACATAAAGAGCTCGTAGGAATACGACGCCTCCCCCTGATACATCGTCGGCTCGTAGCGCAGCAGCGCCGTCTTGACGCTGTCCCGATAGAGGAAATAGCTGCTCCAGCCCGCGTGCGCCAGCCCCAGCTCCGCGCTTCAGAGCTCTTCGCCGCCCGCAGTGCTCACCTGCAGCCGGTACGGCTCCTGCGTGGAAACGCCGGTGTAGGAGATCACTTCCTCCTGCCCGTCGCCGTTTAAGTCGGCAGTCGTCAGCGTGGTCGCGCCGCCGTCCAGGCGGACGACCCAGCGATAACGATACGTCCCGCTGCGATAGCCCATCACAAGGTAAAGGCTGCCGTCCTTCTGCTGCAATAGCAGCCACTGGTCCATCGCCGTGAGCTCATCCCAGCGGAGATATTTCTCGAGTGGGACTGTTGCATTGTCGTCCTCAGCCGTTCTCATGCCGCGCCATGCGCGCATTCTCGCGGCGTAGCTTCGCGGCGCTCGTGCCGTTCCAATCTTCACCGCCCCCGCTGCGGAACAGCCGGTCGAAATTCCTCTTTTTCAGTGTGATCTCTTCCCACTCAGAAAAAACGGTAGTAGTATCCGCTGCTCGCCCCATAAGGGCCAAACATCCAACATGTCCCTCCAACCTGCAGCCCTGCCGGTCCCTCGTCAAAGGTCTCGGCATAGCTTGTTTCCCAGCTTGAGTCATCGAACACGACCTCTCCCAGCACATACTCGCCGAGCGGCATGTCATAGAGCAGTCGGTCGATCTGCTCGAAAAGGTTCTCCGGCACCGTGGGGTCCTTCCGATTTACACACCACTTGACATAGTTTTTCAGCACCTCACCACCGGAACGCAGCTCATACAGCTGTGCTTTCCTGCCGCCCTCGATGGGATTTGCCAGTATGCCGTCCTCCGACAGCATCAGTTCGCAGTACTCCTCTTTTCTGTCTCCGAGGTACACCCTTGCATAGCAGTCCTGCATCGCCGACGCGGTGCCGAGGCGCTCATATTCTATCGCGTCCAGCAGCGAGAGGACCGTCTTAATCTCCTCAGTCGACATGCGGTACTCTTCGCTGTCACCCGCTTCCTCCATCGCAACGCTGACGCGCGTGATCTCCCCGCTCGAGGTACCGAGCAGCATCTCCGCATTGATGTCCGACTTAGGGTTCGTCAAAAAGCACACAGCCACGATCGCGACCGCGAGCACCGCCGCCGCGGCGACCCAGAACGCGGGCTTTTTGTAGTGCAGCACGCTCTTCACGCGCGTTTTGATATTCCCCTCGCCGAATGCCAGCGGGCAGGCCGCGGCGGCTCTTTTCGGTGCGGCGCAGGACAGCAGCGCCTGCGAATAGTCCGCGCGCGCCGCGCCGTCCAGCCCCTTCACGACCCTTTCGTCGCACGCGAGCTCGATATCGCGGCAGAAGAGGATGTAGGCGACCCACACGAGCGAGTTGAACCAGTGCAGCGCGAGCACGAGGTATCCGAGCACCTTCCACCAGTGGTCGCGGCGGGCAAGGTGCGCGCGCTCGTGCGCGATGACATGCGCCGCCGTTCCCTCGTCCATGTGCATGGGGAGATAAATTTGGGGCTTTATTACACCAAAGACGAACGGCGAATCGACAAATTCGCTCTCATAGATGTTATCCCGCAGTAAAATGGCCGTTGCGAGCTTTCTTTT
>CAVFND010000279.1:0-2468 GCA_963623615.1 Oscillibacter sp. ER4
CTTTCTCTGGGGGATTCAAAGGGGGTATTCTCTTCGAAAAGAGAATACCCCCTTTATTCGCGTCCCCTGCACAGTGCAGGGAAAAATAACGCTCCCCACGCAGTGGGAATGTTTTATTTTTCCTCAGGGTTGAGCTTTGCCAGCATATCGATCGCCATCGTGTAGCTCTCAAACCCGTGCCCGCGGATCTGGGCGATGCAGGCGGGGGCGGTGACGGACAGGTGGCGGAACTCCTCGCGCTTCTGGATGTCGGACATATGGACCTCGACGGCGGGGATGCTGACGGCCTTGAGCGCGTCGTGGATGGCGTAGCTGTAATGTGTGTACGCGCCGGGGTTGATGACGATGCCGTCGAACGCGGTGTCGGCCTCCTGGATGGCGTCGATGATCGCGCCCTCGTGGTTGGACTGGAAGCACTCTACGGCCACGCCGCGGCTCTGGGCGTGCTCGTAGATGCGGGCGCAGAGGGCGGCGTAGTCCTCCTTGCCGTAAATGTCCGGCTCGCGGCGGCCGAGCATGTTCATGTTTGCGCCGTTGATGACTAAGATCTTCATTTGGGTATTCCTCCTATGCTTGCCTTACGCTTGCTTGGCGGCGTGGGCGCGGTATTCCTTGCTTTTTTCAAGATAGAGCGTGGCGTTGGCCAGAATGCTCTCTTTTTCCTTGTCCGTCAGCTCGCGCACGACCTTGGCGGGAGAGCCGAGGATCATCGAGCCGTCCGGCGCGTTCATCTTGCCCGTGACAAGAGCGCCCGCGCCGATGATGCAGTCATTGCCGATGACAGCGCCGTCAAGCACCGTCGCACCCATGCCGACGATGACGCGGTCGCCGATGGTCGCGCCGTGGACGGTGGCGCAGTGGCCGACGGACACATCGTCACCGATGGTGACCTTGTTGTGGATCAGGGCGAGGTCCTGAATGTTGCAGCGCTTGCCGATGCGCACGCTCTGCATCTCGCCGCGGCAGACGCTGTTGTACCAGAACGCCGTGCCTTCGCCCGCGACGACGTCGCCGAGCACCTGCGCGCCCTCCATGATGAGAATTTTGTCATCCGTGGAAAGGCGGTTGAAATTCATAGCCATGGTTGTTCTCCTTTATGAGCGGGCGGACGCCCGCAGTATCATTTTTACAGGGCAAAGTTGCCGTTGACAAATACGGGGATCTCACGCCCGTCCTTCATCGTGCCGATGATGGAAAGATCCGCGGTGCCGACCATGAAGTCGACGTGCGTGTTGGAGTCGTTCAGACCCGTGGCCTTGAGCGCTTCCTTGCTCATAGTCTCGCCGCCCTCGACGCACTCGGGGTACGCCTCGCCGAAGGCGAGGTGGCAGGCCGCGTTTTCGTCAAAGAGCGTGTTGTAGAAGAGAATCTTCTGGTTCGAAATGGGGCTGTCGTAGGGCACGAGCGCGACCTCGCCGAAATACGACGCGCCCTCATCCTCGGCGATGGCGGCTTTCAGAATGTCCCCGCCCTTTTCCGCGTGCGCCTCGACGATCTTGCCATCCTTGATGACGAAGTGGAAGTTTTCGATGATGTTGCCGTTGTGCACGAGCGGCAGCGCCGCGTATACAACGCCGTCGATGCCGTCTCTGAGCGGGGCGGTGAAGACCTCCTCCGTCGGCATATTGGCAACGAACGGGAAGCCCGCGCGGCTGGTGTTGTCGCCGCCGGCCCAGACGTGCGTTTCGGGGAGCTTGATATTGAGACTCGTGCCGAGGGAGTTCTGGTAATAGAGCGAGGTGAAGTGCAGCTCGTTGAGCTTTGCGATGCGGCTTTTGAGCAGCGCCACATGCTCGCGCCAGCGCGCGACGGCATCGCCCTTGCCGCTGATGCGGACGGAGGTGAAGATCGCGTTCCAGAGTTTATCCATCGCTTCCTGCTCGGGAAGATCGGGGAAGACCTTCTTCGCCCAGCTCGGAATGGGGACGGACGCGACGCACCAGGGGCAGGCATTGGACATTACGGCGCTTACATAGGGGTGGATGGCCACCTCGCTGCGGCTCGCGCGCGTCAGGCGGTCAGGGGCTACGCCGAGCAGCGCCTCGGGATCACGGGCAGAGATATTAAGAAATGCTGCACCCTCGTCAGCATAGCCGTTGAGCATTTCTGCCTGCCAGTCGGGAAAGCCGTCGAACACGGAATCGTCCGCGCGCAGGAAGCGCTCGCGGGTCAAATAGTCGTCCGACCAGCGCATCACGACCTCGCGGCAGCCGACGTCGTAGGCGGCGGAGGCGCACAGACGCGCGAAAAACGCGCAGTCGACGGGGCAGGAGATGACGAGTGTCTCTCCCTTTTGAACGTTCAGGCCCACTTCAATGAGCAGCTTTGCATATCCTCTGAGCTTTTCTTCCACGGATGACCTCCAAAAAAAGAAGGCGGCTGTGCGTGGCACAGCCGCCTTTTACTGTTGCACAATGCCATACAACATGCATCATAACACAGTTCATGCGCGATTGAAAAGAGTTTTT
>CAVFND010000280.1:0-2459 GCA_963623615.1 Oscillibacter sp. ER4
CGCTATCACTTTTTTGAAAAAAGAGATAGCTTTTGATTGACAGAGAGAGGAAAATTCCTTAAAATAAAGCTAACAATGTTAGTTAAGAAAGGGGACATTATGCGAGGAAAAGGGCTGTCGGCAGACGCTATCACGGATGCAGCGTTTGAACTGCTGGAGGAAAAAGGTTATGGCAATTATACCGTTCGTGATATTGCAGTGCGTTTAAATGTTCGGGCTGCATCGCTCTATAACCATATTGACGGTGTAGAGAGCATTGATCAGGCAGTCGGTAAACGCGCCGCGAGGATACTGAATAAGACGCTGACAGATGCTATCGACGGGAAAGAGAAAGAGGACGCAATCGAAGCGATTGCCTTTGCTTACCGCAGCTTTGCACAGGATAATCCGCAGCTCTATCAAGCAATTCTTGGCCTGCCGGGCTTGGGGGGAAATGACGAGCTGCGGAAGGTTGGGCGCGAGAGCTTTCAGGCGTTCCGTCAGATTACGAACCGCTATCAGATCTCGCGGGAAACGGGCGTCCACTTCTCTCGCTGTTACCGCAGTGCGCTGCATGGCTATGTTTCGCTCATGCAGTCAGGCTATTACGCCAACAAAAGCGTCGATGCTGAGAAAACCTTTCGCTTTTTGATCCGCGGCTACGCACGCTGGCTTGCGGATCTGGAACAGGAGAGCATCCGGCGGCGGGAAAATGAAACACCTGCCGATGCAAAATAGAATTTTTTAAGAAACGGAGAGATCAACCTATGGCACACGGACCCTTAGACGGCGTGAAGGTGCTCGAATACTGCAGCTTCATTGCCGGCCCTCACTGCGCGAAGATGCTTGCCGATCTTGGCGCGGAGGTCATCAAGATCGAAAAGCCCGAGGGCGATATCGCGCGTAAGCACGGCCCTTATTTGCACGATAAGGTCAATCCTGAGACCTCCGGTGTTTTCCTGTACGAGAATACCAACAAAAAGGGAATTACCCTGAATCTCAAGACCGAGACAGGCCGCGAGATATTCAAAAAGCTTGTTGCTGAGACCGACATCCTGCTCGAGGATACCAAGGCGGGCACGATGGAGAGCTTGGGACTGAACTACGATGAGCTCAAAAAGCTGAATCCCAGCCTTATCATGGCCTCCATCACGAACTTCGGCCAGTATGGTCCCTATCGTGACTACAAGGCCTATAACCTTAACAACTATCATGCGAGTGGCGCGGGTTATGTGCTGCCTGCGGCGTCTCCCAACGCTGACCGCGAACCCATCAAGGGCGGCGGCTATGTCGGCGAAACCGATATCGGCGCGTGTGCATCCGTTGCCATCATGGGCGCGCTCTATTACCGTGAAAACGGCGGTACGGGCCAGTACATCGACATTTCCCGTCAGGAGGCCGAGATGGCGCTGGAGCGCATGAACATCGTGCGCTATTACATGCTTGGCACCAATCCGTCCCGCGTCGGTATCAACCGTGTGCGCGACACGCTGCTTGAGTGCAAGGATGGCGGTTACGTCATGGTCGTTCTCTATCCGCAGAAGCAGTGGGACGGCCTTGTACGTGCGCTCGGCACACCCGCATGGACGCAGGAGGAGCGCTTCCTTGAGCAGAAGGTACGCGACAAGCACTTTTACGAGATGCGCGACCTGCTGCGCGAAGAGGCCAAGAAGTACACGAGCCTTGAGCTCTTCTCCATGATCCAGGCTGAAGGCACCGCCTGCGCACCCGTCTGCTCGGCTGAGCAGACCTTCAACTCCCCCCAGACCAAGGCACGCGAGTTTTTTGAGGAGATCGATCATCCCGTGGCCGGCAAGCTCATGTATCCGGGTATCCCCTACAAGATGTCCGCCACCGCGCCCACAGACAATGTCGGCGCGCCGACGCTGGGACAGAACAACGAAGAGATCTTGGGCAAACTCGGCTACAGCAAGCAGGACATCGTCTCGCTCGCGCAGTCCGGCGTGATTTAAGAAAGGGGAGGCAGCAGACAAATGAGTAAAATGGCTTTGGAAGGCATCCGCGTTGCGGACTTCAGCTGGGTCTGGGCCGGCCCGTACTGCACCTCGCTGCTCGGTTATCTGGGCGCGGAGGTTATCAAGATCGAGAGTATGAAGCGCGTGGACCAGACGCGTCAGGGCTCCATTATGAACGGCGACGTGTTCGAGGGCGTGAACTCCTCGCCCACGTTCAACAACGCAAACCTCAACAAGAAGGGCGTTTCCATCGATATCACCACTGAGAAGGGCCAGGAGATTGCCCGTCAGCTCGTCGCCCAGTGCGATATCGTGGTGGCGAACATGCGCCCTGGCAAGATGGACAAGCTCCACCTCGGCTATGAAGACCTCAAGAAGGTCAAGCCCGACATCATCATGCTCGAGTCCACGGGCTTTGGCTGCACGGGACCGTATCGCGGTTTTGCAGGTTTTGCACCGATCTTCGCCTCGATGGGCGGCCTTGCCAACCTCACAGGCTACACT
>CAVFND010000281.1:0-2457 GCA_963623615.1 Oscillibacter sp. ER4
ATTCGTTACCCTTACGCAATTTCCGACTACTTCAGATTTGTACAAACTTGCTATTGCCTGCCAAGGCGGCATTGCTGGCGCTCGCCGCGATATTTGCACTATCGGTAGACGGTGATTAGGCTGCACCAAAACAAGATGGGCAGAGCGGCAGCGGATAATAGGAGCAGAGTCAATTCGTGTCGCAGAGCCAATGGCAGCGAGCGACGCGATGCTGCCACGCAGGCACCCGATTCGGCAAGCGCCGCAGCTCTTCAAGCTGCTCGCTCGCAATGTCAAAACCTTTCCCTTGGGGGATTTAAAGGGGGCTATTCTCTTTTGTAATAGAGAATAGCCCCCTTTGCCCCGTCCCCCTGCGGGCACGCAGGGATAATTTCGGCTCTTCATTGGAAGAGCCTCTGAAGATCTTCCCTGCTCATCAGTAAATTGAGCACCTCCACCAGCGCATTTGCGCTCAAATGCTCCGGCAACTCCATCTGTTTGCACAGCGCTTTGCGCTTTTCCACGCTGTCCGGGCCGATGAGGCCAAAATCGTAGAGGTCTGCTTTTGTGATGGAGTTTCCCTTTACAGCTCTCTCTTCGTCAATCGTCGCGCCCGCGCGGCGGAGGGCGTCGAGCAGGACCTCCGGCTTCATGCCCTCGACGCCAAGCTTGCCCTCTTTGCCGCCCTTGCGCTTGCGCTTTTCCTTGCCGTAAATGTCCGGCACGTAGGCCTGCAGCACGCGTCCCTCGGGAATATTGCCCTTGACGCGGTTGCGGATGACAAAGCCCGCGCCGTCGGGGTCAGTGAAGAGGATGATGCCCCGCTCCTTGGCGAGCTTTCGCAAAAAGGCCTGCTTTTCCCTGTCGTTGAACACGGCGAAGCCGCCGAGCTCCACGATGACTGCGTCCACGACCTGCGAGAGCGTGTTTTTGTCGTACCGTCCCTCGACGACGATGACTTCCTTTACCTTTGGTTTCGCCATAGTCTCACTTCCCCTGCGCAAGACGCATCAGCAGCAGCTTGAGCTCGCCCTCGCTGTCGATGCCCTTTTCGCTCTTCATGCGCTGGTCGAGCCGCTGGCACATCAGCAGGCTCTGGCTGCACCACTCGCTCGTCGTCTTGCGCGCCGCCTCCATCAGTAAGCGCGCGGGATAATCCGACCGCATCCCCCAAAGCTCCATGAGCCAGAGCTTGTCCTTGCCGTTGTCGAGCGCAATGCGCGCGGTGTAGATGCGCCGCAGCTCCTTGCTGATAACGGCCAGAATCACAAACGGCTCCTCCTGCTTTTTAAGGAGCTGCCCTAAAAGCTCTGACGCACGGCCGTAGTCGCGCTTCGTGATGGCGTTCGTCATGTCGAACACCACCGCGTCGAGCACGGGGTCGGCCACAGCGTTGATGTCGTCGACCGTGATGTTTTTGCCCTTGGCGTAGGCGCCGATCTTCTCGATCTCCGGCACAAGGCCGGTCATCAGCGCGCCGCAGGTGAAGATCAAATGCTCCGCCGTCTGCGCGTCAATGCCCTTTCCCAGCGCGCGGAAACGCCGCGCGATCCAGTTGATGAGGTCGCTGCGCTCCTGCGCCTCGAACTTGACGCTCTGCGCATTCTTGTCAAGCGCCTCATAGAGCTTTTTATACGTCTTGCTCGGCTTGTACTCGATGAGGTCGTACACGAACACAAGGCAGCAGTACGGCGGAAAATCATTCAAAAGCGCGATGAGCGCCATGCGCTGGTCTTCGGGCAGCTTGAAGAGGTCGCAGTCCGTCACGACGACGAGCGTGCGCTCGGCCATCATCGGCATCGCCTCGACCGCCTCGTTCAGCTCCTGCATCGTCAGCGTCTTGCCGCTCAGGCGGTGGTAGTTGAACTCCTCAAAGCCCGCGGGGACGAGCTTCTTCCTGATCCCGCCGAGGTAGTATTCGCGCAGATAGCTCTCCTCGCCGTAAAAGATGTAGACCTGACCGATATCACCCGCGCTCAGGTCGCTTTTTAATTTCTGATAGCCCTTGTTGGGCGTTTTTCTCTCTGCCATGAAGTCCTCTCAGTCCACTGTGATTAATATATTGCCCTGCATGTCCGTGCGGTAGACCGTCATGCCCGCGTCCGTCAGGCGCAGCAGCGCTTCCTCGGTCGGATGGCCGTAGCTGTTGTCACCCACGCTGATGACGCCGACCTCCGGCGTCACCGATTCAAGCAGCGTCGTACCGGTGGAATACTTCGAGCCGTGATGCCCGACGAGCAGCACCTCGATATCGGGGAAATCGTAGGTCTCGACGAGCTTCGTCTCGGTCTTTGCGTCCATGTCGCCGGTGATGAGCGTGTCGAAATCGCCGAGCGAGCACAAAATCGTCAATCCCAACTCGTTCGCGCCCTTGTCGCCGAGCGGCGGATAGATCGTCATCGTCGACGCGCCGTTTTCTACATCCGTCACCTCGGTAACATAGTGGATGTTCACGCCGTAGCGCTCGGCGAGCGCCTC
>CAVFND010000282.1:0-2451 GCA_963623615.1 Oscillibacter sp. ER4
CCGTTCGCAGTCATCGTGCCCGTGCCGACCTCGATACTCGTTCCCTGCGGCAGCCAGTCGGTGCACGTGGCGTCGCCGCCGGAGAGGATGAACGTGGGAACGACCGTGCTGTCCCACTGATCGGTTTCGAATGTGCCGCCGCGGAAGACCGCGTTCTGCGCGAGTGGGAGGGACTTGTCCTCCGCCAGAACGCTTGCGTCGCCGAGATCGTAGTAGAGCTGGCAGCTCTCAGGCAGCGGCGTTTCCTGCGTGTTGTCGACAGGGTTCTGCTCGGACGTGTCCGGAAGCGTCGTTTCGCCGCAGGCGGTCAGCAAAAGCGCAAGGGAGAGAGCAAGAAAAAGCGCTTTTTCATAAAAGACGCTCCGATTAAAATATAGCGATCAGAATTTGAGCGCGATCTGCGCGTCGCCGAGGTTGGAGACGTCCAGACCGAATTCGCTCGGCAGGTAGCGCGGGCAGACGTTTTCGCCCGTCGTAATGACGGACGCGGCAAGGCGCGTGCCGATCTCGCAGGATTCCATCATCGTTTTGCCGTAGGTCTGGCCGATGACCGCGCCGGCGAAGAACGCGTCGCCCGCGCCGGTCGTATCCTTGACGTCGACCTTCTTTGCGGGGCAGTAGCCCTCCTCGCCGTCGAGGGTCGCGAACACCGCGCCCTGGGAACCCATCGTGACGACCATGCGGCGGATCTGCGCGCCGCGGATTTTGTCGCGCAGGATGGGAAGCATCTCGTCGGGCGAGAGGCCGTCGTAATTTTCCGAAAACAGGATGCCAGCCTCCTGCTGGTTGCAGATGAAGCAGTGCACCGAGCGCAGAAAGTCGCGCCGCTCAATGGCGATGCTCATGTTGGACACGACGGCGTAGACGGGCTTATGGTACTTTTCCGCCAGCGCGAACGTGCGCTTGACGATGTCCTTTTCCATGTCGATCTCAAGCAGAATACTGTCGGCCTGCGAGAAAATTTCATCACCCTGCTCGTCGAGGATGCAGGCGATGGGACTCAGGTCGGGACGCTTCGAGATCGACGCGGTCACATCGCCCGTATTGTCGAAGATCGCAAGCCACGTGCCCATACCGTCGGGCGTCGTGCGGATGTAGCGCGTGTCGACCTTGTGGCTCTGGAGCTTTTTGATGACGTCCGCGCCCGCGCTCGTGTCGTCGACAAGGCTCACAAACGTCGGGCGCAGCTCGACGTTGGCAATGTCCTCGACGATGTTGCGGCTCACGCCGCCGTGCACCTGCACGACGCGGCCCGCGTTGCGCCCGCCGGGGATGTAGGAAGAGAGGGGATAGCCCTTGATATCGACAAACACCGCGCCCATCACGACAATACTCATGGAAACGTCCTCCGAAGTTAAGTGTTATCGGCAGTATACCATGCTTTTTAGGGATTGCAAAGCGGAGAATATAAGGGGAATGGGGCGAACCATATTGGTTCGCCCCATTCCTATGAGAGAAAAGAGAGTGGAGAGCAAATTAATCCTTGAAGCGCGCCTTCTGTGCCTCAACATTGCGGATGGCGAAGAGCGTGACGACCGTCAGCACGGTGCCGATGGCGAGGCAGACGATCCAGTTCTGGATAAAGCCCGCGAGCACGAAGCACACAAAGCTCAGGCACGCGACGGTGATGGCGTAGGGCAGCTGCGTCGCGACATGGTTGACGTGCTCGCACTGTGCACCGGCGGAGGACATGATGGTCGTGTCGGAGATGGGGGAGCAGTGGTCGCCGCACACAGCGCCCGCGCAGCAGGCGGAAATGCCAATGTAGAGCAGCGCACTGTCGCTGGGGAAGATGGCTGTGACAATGGGGATCAGGATGCCGAATGTGCCCCAGGACGTGCCGGAGGCAAAGGCCAGCACGCACGCGACCAGGAAGATGACGGCGGGCAGCATGTTGTAGAGGCCGGCGGAGGCAGCCTGCATCAAATCGTGCACGAAGCCTGCGGCATCCAGCGCGTTGAGCGTGGTCTTAAGGGAGACAGCCAGCGTCAGGATGATGATGGGGGAGATCATGGCCTGGAAGCCCTTGGGAATGCAGTCCATGGCCTCGCGGAAGCCGACGACGCGGCGGGCGACGAGATAGATGATCGTGAGCGCCAGCGCGATGATGCTGCCCCAGGGGAGGCCGACGAAAGCGTCCGTGTTGCCGAAGGCACCGATGAAATCGCCGGCATAGTCGGTGCAGCCGGACGTGTCAGCACCGAAGAAGCCGCCGACGTAGAGCATGCCGATGGTGCAGAGGATGATGAGCATGATGACGGGGATGACGAGGTCGATGACGCGGCCCTTGGGGTTGGCGTCCTCCTCGGCACTGCCGGCGCTGGCGGAGAGGTCGCCCGTATTGCGGGCGCGCTCTTCAAAGCCGCGCATCGGGCCGTAGTCGAACTTGAGCAGCGTGAGCGTGATGATGAAGACGAACGTCAGAAGAGAGTAGAAGTTATAGGGAATGGC
>CAVFND010000283.1:0-2448 GCA_963623615.1 Oscillibacter sp. ER4
GGGCTTGGTGATTCGACCTTCCTGTGTTAAAATGGCGAAAAAGACGAAAAGGGGGCGAGAGAATGGAGCTTGAGACGCAGGTCCACAACATTCCACCGCTGTATGTTGAAAAATCGCGCGTGCTGATCCTGGGCTCGTTCCCGTCGGTCAAGTCAAGGGAGGCTGCGTTCTTTTATGCCCACCCGCAGAACAGGTTCTGGCCGACACTCGCCGCTGTTCTGGATGAGGAAGTGCCGAAGACGGTCGAAGAGAAGAAAGCGATGGCTCTGCGCCACGGCATCGCCATGTGGGACGCCATCGGCTCGTGCGAGATCGCGGGTTCGTCGGACGCAAGCATCACAAACGTCGTGCCGAATGATCTGTCCGTCATTTTGAACGCGGCGGACATTCAAGCCATCTTCTGCAACGGCGGCACATCCTACGCCTGCTACAAAAAATATTGCCGCGCGAAGCTCGGACGCGAGGCCGTTCAGCTTCCCTCTACCTCGCCCGCCAACGCGCGTTGGACGAAGGAGAAGCTCGTCGAAGTCTGGGGCGCGGCGCTGAAACCGTATCTTCTTTGACGCGGCGTTGACAAACAATGGCAAATGGCTTATGATACAGGCTCGACAAAGACAAGGAGAGTGAGACCATGGGCAAACTGGCAGCGCCGGTGCGCGCTGACAAGGAAATGATGTTTACGAACCGCCAGCTCGTCGCGCTGATGTGGCCGCTGCTGCTCGAGCAGCTTCTGGCCATCACGGTGGGACTTGCCGACTCGCTGATGGTTGCGACCGTCGGCGACGCGGCGATCAGTGCGGTGTCGCTCGTCGATTCGATCAGCAATCTGATGATCTACATTTTCTCGGCGATGGCGACGGGCGGCGCAGCCGTCGCGGGCCAGTACATCGGGCAAAAGCAGAAGGAGGACGCCTGCAACGCGGGTCAGCAGCTCATCGCGCTGCTCGGCGCGGTGTCGATCTTCTTCGTGGCGCTGCTGTACCTCTTCCGCACGCAGATTTTGACCGTGATGTTCGGCCATATTGAACCCGATGTCATGGCGGCGACGAACACCTATTATTTATATGTAATGGCGTCCATCCCGGGCATCGCGCTCTATAACGGCGGCGCGGCGCTGTTCCGCACGATGGGCCATAGCGACGTGTCGCTCAAGGTCTCGCTTTTGATGAACAGCATCAACGTGATCGGCAACGCCGTTTTGATCTTCGGCGTCGGCATGGACGTCGCGGGCGTCGCGATCCCGACGCTCGTGTCCCGCACGGTGGCGGCGGTCGTGATCCTCTCGCTGCTCTTCAACCGCGATCTGATGCTGCACCTGTCCGATATCCGAGGCTTCCGCCTCAATATGCGCCTGATGAAGAACATCTTCTACATCGGTGTGCCAAGCGGCGTCGAAAACGGCATGTTCCAGCTGGGACGCCTCGTGCTCTTCAGCCTGATCTCGACATTCGGTACGGCGTCGATGGTGGCGAACGCCATCGGCAACACGCTTGGAAACTTCAACTGTTTTGCAGGTCAGGCGCTCAACCTCGGCCTTGCCGCGGTCGTGAGCCAGTGCGTCGGCGCGGGTGAATTCGATCAGGCGCGCGCGTACCTCAAAAAGATCGCCAAGTGGACGTACGGCATCATGGCGGCGGTCAACCTGACGATCATTGCGCTGCTGCCGCTCATCATGCGCGTCTACAACGTCTCGCCCGAGGCGGAAAAGCTCGCCGTCACGGTCGCGATGATCCACGGGATCTCAGCTATCTTCATCTGGGTGCCGGCGTTTATGCTGCCGGGCTTTCTGCGCGCGGCGGGCGACGCGAAGTTCACAATGCTCGCCAGTATGCTGACGATGTGGATCGTGCGCGTGCTGCTTGCGTATGTGCTGGGCAAGTACATGGGCTACGGCGTCATCGGCGTGTGGTTCGCGCACGCGATCGTGGACTGGTCGGTGCGCGGCGTCATCTTCCTCCTGCGCTACCGCAGCGGGAAGTGGGAGACGATGGGAATAAAAACATGAGAGCTTCGGAAAAGCGGCGGAGCCGCTTTTTCGAGAAGACTGCACGGAGCTTCGTGCTTCGGTTGCCCGCTGCAGGCGGGCAATTCGACACGCGCCCCGTGAGAAGTGTTTTTCGCCACGTACACGCCGCGGCGAAAAACGAATCAAAAACATTTCGCGGCTGCGGCCGCGAAAATAGGAAAAGGTCTCCGCTCAAAAAGCGGAGACCTTTTGTCTTCTTTTACCTTTTTACATTTCTACGGTGATGTTGTCGGTGCCGTGCTGCTCGAATTCTCCTAAGTACGTGTCCATGCGCTCGCGCAGCTCGTCGACATTTTCGGGCGTGGGCGCGTCGCTGTCCATATCGCGCAGGGCGAGCTCCTGAGCGAGAATTTCGAAAAACATCGTGTCCTCGTAGGCCATGATGGCCTCGTGGATGCCGCCCTCGGCAAACGCGCGCGAGG
>CAVFND010000284.1:0-2425 GCA_963623615.1 Oscillibacter sp. ER4
TTCCGACAACGATCCGTAAAATTTTCATTTTAGATCACTTCTTGTATTCGATTTAATCCGCATCCATGTCCTCGAACGCCGCAAGGCCGGCCTTGGCCTCCACCTTGCAGTCGCCGTGGCGCACGAAGCACATCGTCACAAAGCTGCACGCCACAAAAAACGCCGCATACGGGAACAGCACACTGTAGCTGATGTGCTTCAAGAGCGTGCCCGCCAGAATCGGCGTCACGACCTGCGCCGCCATCGAAAACGTGTAGTAGTAGCCCGTGAACTTGCCGATGTCGCTCCCCTTGCACATTTCGACGACCATCGGCAGCGAATTGACGTTGATCGCCGCCCACGCAAGACCGACGAGCGCAAACACGACGAACATGACCGCGTTGATGCTCTGATAGTGCGTCGTCAAAAAGTACGCCGACGCAAAGCACGCCGCGAGCAGGATGACGCCGCCCTGAATGGTCTTCTTGCGTCCGATCCTCGACGCCAGCTGCCCCACGGGAATGTACGACACGATAGCGCCGCCCGTTGCGACAAGCAGGCACGTCGACGCGCCGCCGAGGCCCTGTCCCATCACGCGCCCGACATAGGTCGTCCACCACGTCGTCACGCCGTTATAGCCGATGTACCACAGCGCAATGGAGCACAGCAGCATCACAAGGCTGCGCTTCACCTCTTTGGGAAGCTCCTCGCGCCCGTCCGGCTCCTCCTCCACGAGCTGCTGCTCGGGATGCTCGGCCTCGTACTCTTTCTCCGCCGCCGCGAGCTTCGGCTCGTTCGTCGTGAAATACAGCACAATGACCGACACCGCCATCAGCACCGACACGACGATAAACAGCGGCCGGTAATTCACATGCGCGGCCCCCGCCGTCTTGCTGTTCGGATACAGCACCGCCGCCGCGATCAGATACGCGATGCCGCCGACCGCGCCCATCAGGTTGATGATCGCGTTCGCGCGCGAGCGCAGGGGCTTGGGCGTCACGTCCGGCATCAGCGCCACCGCGGGCGAGCGGTACGTCCCCATCGCCACGAGCAGCAGCCCCAGCGTGACGACGAACAGCACGAGCTTGCCCGGGTCCTTCGTCGCGGCGTAAGCGTTGTCAAAAACCGGCAGCAGGTTCATCAGGATCACCGCGGCCGCCGTGCCGCCGAGGATGAACGGCATCCGCCGCCCGATCCTCGTGTTCGTCCGATCGCTCAGCGCGCCGAAAAACGGCAGCAGGAACAACGCCAGCACATTGTCCGCCGCCATGATCGCGCCGGAAATGGTCTCGTCTAAGTGGAACGTGTTCGTCAAAATCAGCGGGATGATGTTGTCGTACATCTGCCAGAACGCGCAGATGGACAAAAACGCCAGCCCCACCAGCACCGTGCGCTTGTGATCGAGCTTCATGTCGTTTCTCCTTGCAAAGAAAGTCGAATGCCATTAGAACCATAGTAGGATATCATGTTTTTGCCGAAATAGCAAGCGCCCGTCGCGCCCCGCTCTGTCAAATCCCTGTAAAACCCCAATGTTTCTTGCGTTTTCGCCCCGTTTTCGCTATAATGGAACAACAATTGCTAAAAAGGAGCCTTCCCATGCTGTTTTGGAAGAAGAAAACGCCCCCGCTCGTTCAGTCCTCCGCCTCCGCGTGGCGCGAGCAGTGGCGCGCGATCGTCCCGCCCGAGTGCCGCAACGTCCCCGTCACCGTCGGCGGCCGCACCGTCACCGCCTATGTGCAGCTCAACCACTTCGTGATGATGCTGCAGGACGGCCTTCTGATGGAGGAGCACTTTTTCGACGTCTGCTCCCACTTCCAGCGCGCGGGCTACCACGTCATCTGGCTCATGCGCTGCACGCAGGACATCGCAAACGGCTACCTGAAGCTCAAAAAGCAGCGCGGCAATGAATGCCTCTGGAAGTGGCGCAAGCCCACGACGAACTTCGGCCGCTGGACGTCCGACAACCGCTACGTGACGATCCTGCTCCAATACAAGCCCGCGCCCGACGGCCCGCTCGAGCACTGCACCGAGCCGATCTTGCAGCGCGTCCAGTGGGCGGAGAGCTCCGACAATTCGCAGATGATCCCCTCGCGCACGGAATTCGCCACCGTCGGCGTCCCCGGCACCCCCGCCGAGCTCGCCAACTGGCTCCGCGGCGGCTTCAAGTCGGCCGATCTGTAAAATTTTCGGTCGGTTGCCGTCCTTCGTCCAACAACTCCTTTCATGCTTAACAAGCATGAACCCCCGGTTTTCCGGGGGTTTTATTTTTACCATTTTAAAGGAGATTGCCATGAAACGGACTACCAACTATTCTCTTCCCACGTGGGAAAAATCGGACTTCATCAAGATGGATGACTTCAACGACCTGACAAAAAAGGCCGACGCCGCGCTCAAGGCCAACGCGGACGCGGTGGGCGCGGCGGGAGAGTCGCTCGCTGCGCTGACG
>CAVFND010000285.1:0-2421 GCA_963623615.1 Oscillibacter sp. ER4
ATCCCCGGCCAGCTGGTTGAAACCGACGTAGAGGTCAAGCCCGAAGCCGAACTCTCGGGCGTTTACCGCTATGTCGGCGCGGGCGGCACGGTCAAGCGCCCGACGAAGGAAGGCCCCGCCATGCTCTTCCACAACATCGCCGGTCATCCCGACGCGCGCGTGGCCATCGGCCTTCTTGCAAGCCGCGAGCGCGTCGGCAGGCTGCTCGGCTGCGACCCCAGGGAGCTTGGCCGTCTGCTCTGCCGCGCGGTGGAACATCCCATCCAGCCCGTAACCATCCACGGCCCTGCACCGTGTCAGGAGGTCGTGCATCTTGCCACCGAACCGGGTTTCGATCTCTACAAACTCATTCCTGCACCAACAAACACACCCGTTGATGCAGGTCCCTACATTACGCTCGGTATGTGCTACGCGAGCCACCCCGATTCCGGTGTATCCGACGTGACCATCCACCGTCTGTGCATTCAGGGGCCTGATGAGCTCTCCGTCTTTTTGCAGCCCGGCTCACGTCACATCGGGGCAATGGCTGAGCGCGCTGAAGAGCTAGGACAGAATCTGCCCATCTCCATCAGCATCGGTGTCGACCCTGCCATTGAGGTCTCGAGTTGCTTTGAGCCGCCGACGACACCGCTCGGCTTCAATGAACTCTCCATCGCGGGCGCGGTGCGCGGCACACCCGTCGAAATGACCGATTGCATCACCATCCGCGAGCAGGCCATCGCCCACGCCGAATACGTCATCGAGGGCGAGATCATCACCGGCGAACGTGTGCAGGAGGATCAACACTCGCACACAGGTTATGCCATGCCGGAATTTCCTGGCTACAACGGCCCTGCCAGCAATGAATGCTGGCGCATCAAAGTCAAGGCCGTGACGCACCGCCGCGAGCCTATCATGCAGACCTGCATTGGCCCCAGCGAGGAGCACGTCTCCATGGCCGGTATCCCCACTGAAGCAAGCATTCTCGGCATGATCGACAAGGCCATGCCCGGCAAACTTTTGAATGTTTACTGCGCCTCTCCCGGCGGCGGCAAGTATATGGCGGTACTGCAATTCAAGAAATCCGTTCCCACAGACGAAGGCAAACAGCGCCAGGCCGCATTGCTCGCGTTCAGTGCGTTCATGGAGCTCAAGCACATCTTCATTGTCGACGAGGACGTCGACCCCTTTGACCTCAAGGACATACTGTGGGCAATGAACACGCGCTTTCAAGGCGACCGCGACATCATCACCATCCCTGACGTGCGCTGCCACCCACTCGACCCGAGCAACGACCCGCGCTACTCCCCCAACCTGCACAACCGCGGCAACGCCTGCAAGACCATCTTCGACTGTACAGTACCGTTTGCGCAGAAAGACCGCTTCGTGCGCGCTCCGTTCCTCGAGCTCGACCCGACGCACTGGGTCCCGGAGGTCTGAGCGATGAAGCGGGAGCGACTGATCGTCGGCGTCAGCGGCGCGAGCGGCGCGCCGCTCGCCGCCGAGGTACTGCGGCTTTTAAAGGCCACGCCGCATGAAAGCCACCTCATCCTCACGCGCGGCGCGGAAATGACCATCCCCGCCGAAACGGGCATGCGCGTGGAGGAATTCAAAGCGCTTGCCGACGCGGTGTATGACAATGCGGATATTGGCGCGGCGCCCGCGAGCGGGAGCTTCCGCACCGCGGGGATGATCGTCGTGCCGTGCAGCATGAAGACCGCCGCAGGCATCCACAGCGGCTACAGCGAAAACCTCCTGCTGCGCGCGGCAGACGTGACGCTCAAGGAGCGGCGAAAGCTCGTGCTCGTGGCGCGCGAAGCGCCGCTCGGCACCATCCACCTGCGCAACCTCTATGAGCTCTCGCAGCTGGGCGCGATCATCCTGCCGCCGATGCTTAACTACTACTGCGGTGCGAAAACGCTTGAAGAAATGACCCGCCAGGTGGCAGGCCGCGTACTCGACCAATTCGGCTGTGCAGGTGATGCTCTCGTACGCTGGGAGGGATAAAATGAAGCAGCTCGTCATTGAAAAGGAATGTCTGGGGTTTCCCATCTGTGCGCGGATAGATATTCCGGCAGAGGGTCTTGCCGTATTACTCACAGGCGGCTGCAAACCGCATATTGGCGCCGTCAGCAGCATCGAACCCGGACAGGAGGTCCTGACCTCACAGTTCACCGGGCACCGCGAGGGCGTCATCAGTCAGCAGTGGGCTCAGGCACTTTGTTCACGGTACAATACTCCCACAGTTGTAAGCTGCGGGATTCATTATAACGATCTTTCTCGAGAGGGGATCAATAAGGTATTGGATTGCAGTTTTTCTCTGCTCCAAGAGGCCTTTACCTCCATCGATAGAATAAACCGGTAAAAGCGGCACCTGCAGCCGACAGCATATTCAAAGCGCAGCATTTCTGTAGCTGGATCTGTACAGAAATGCTGCGCTCG
>CAVFND010000286.1:0-2407 GCA_963623615.1 Oscillibacter sp. ER4
AAGGAAAGCGATCAGAAGATCATGGTCTACGACCTCGGCGGCGGCACCTTCGACGTTTCCGTCCTCGAGATCGGCGACGGTGTTATCGAAGTCCTCGCAACCGCCGGCAACAACCGTCTGGGCGGCGACGACTTCGACGCATGCATCACCAAGTACCTCGTTGACGAGTTCAAGAAGGCCGAGGGCATCGACCTGTCCGGCGACAAGGTCGCAATGCAGCGTCTGCGTGAGGCTGCCGAGAAGGCCAAGATCGAGCTGTCCGGCGTTACCACCTCGAACATCAATCTGCCGTACATCACCGCTGACGCGGCAGGCCCGAAGCACCTCGACGTAACCCTCAGCCGCGCAAAGTTCAACGAGCTGACCCACCACCTCGTTGAGAAGACCATGGGTCCCGTAAAGCAGGCTCTGTCCGACTCCGGTCTGTCGGCATCCGATATCTCCAAGGTACTGATGGTCGGCGGCTCTAGCCGTATCCCCGCAGTTCAGGAGATGGTAAAGCAGCTGACCGGCAAGGACGGCTTCAAGGGCATCAACCCCGATGAGTGCGTCGCTATCGGCGCGGCAATTCAGGGCGGCGTTCTTGCAGGCGACGTAAAGGGCGTTCTGCTTCTGGACGTAACCCCGCTGTCTCTGGGCATTGAGACCCTCGGCGGCGTATGCACCCGTCTTATAGAGCGCAACACCACTATCCCGACCAAGAAGAGCCAGATATTCTCCACCGCTGCGGATAACCAGACCGCAGTCGAGATAAACGTCCTTCAGGGCGAGCGCGAGATGGCTCAGTACAACAAGAGCCTTGGCCGCTTCAACCTCGACGGTATCGCACCGGCCCGCCGCGGCACTCCGCAGATCGAGGTCACCTTCGATATCGACGCAAACGGCATCGTAAACGTCTCGGCAAAGGATCTGGGCACCGGCAAGGAGCAGCACATCACCATCACCTCCTCGACCAACATGTCCAAGGAGGACATCGACAAGGCCGTCAAGGACGCTGAGATGTACGCGGCAGAGGATGCAAAGCGCAAGGAAGAGATCGACATCCGCAACGAGGGCGATCAGATCGTCTACCAGACCGAGAAGACCCTCGAGGAGATGGGCGATAAGGTCGATGCAGGCATCAAGAGCGAGATCGAGGCAAAGCTCCAGTCGCTCAAGACCGCGCTGACCGGAACCGATACCGAGGCCATCAAGAACGCCACCAAGGAGCTGACCGACGTGTTCGGCAAGATGTACGAGGCGGCGGCTCAGGCTGCACAGGGCGCTCAGGGCGGCGCGGGCTTCGACCCCAACGCTCAGGGCGGCGCGAACGGCGGTCAGGATTACTACGATGCAGACTACACCGTAGTCGATGACGACGACAAGAAGTAATTATAACCCCCGCTTGATATATGGGCGCACGCACAGTGCGCCCATATTAGGCGTTTTAAAATGAGGTGAATTATCCAATGGCAGATAAAAGAGATTACTATGAGGTTCTCGGCGTATCCAAGGACGCGACCGAGGATCAGCTCAAGAAAGCATACAGAAAGCTTGCCAAAGAAAATCACCCCGATCTTCATCCCGGCGACAAGGAGTGCGAAGCGCGGTTTAAGGAGATAAACGAGGCCTACGAGGTCCTTTCCGATGCTGACAAGCGCGCAAAGTACGACCGCTTCGGTCACGCCGCATTTGACCCGAGTCAGGGCTACGGCGGGCAGGGCGGCTTCGGCGGCTTCGGCGATTTCGGAGGTTTCAGTGATTTCGGCGGCTTCGGCGATATATTCGGCGACATTTTCGGCTTCGGCGGAGGCGGCGGCAAGAACCCGAACGCTCCGCGAAAGGGCGAGAACCTGCGCGCGAATGTGAACATCAAGTTCGAGGAAGCGGCCTTTGGCGTGAAGAAGGAAGTTTTCGTGACGCGCGTCGAGCAGTGCCCCGACTGCAAGGGCTCGGGCTGCGCAAGCGGTACGACCGCCGAGGTCTGCCCCGACTGCAAGGGCTCGGGTCAGGTCAAGACCACCCAGCGCACACCCTTCGGCATGATGCAGCAGAACACGCGATGCAATAAGTGCAAGGGACGCGGCAAGATCATCCACAGTCCCTGCGGCACCTGCCACGGTGTCGGCAGCATCCGCCGCCAGCACAAGGTCAGCATCAGCATCCCCGCCGGCATCGACGACGGACAGACCATATCCCTGCGCGGTCAGGGCAGCGCCGGCACAAACGGCGGACCTGCCGGCGATCTTCTGGTCACGGTGCTCGTCCAGCCCCATGCGAGGTTCGAGCGCGACGGCGCGTCGGTGCTTTTAAATCAGGACATATCTTTTGCTACGGCGGCGCTCGGCGCGGAGATCGAGGTACCGACGCTCGACGGCAAGGTAAAGCTCAACATACCCGAGGGCACGCAGACCGGCACGACCTTCCG
>CAVFND010000287.1:0-2382 GCA_963623615.1 Oscillibacter sp. ER4
CTCTTATACCGTGCGCCGAACACATTGCCGACGTACACGCCCGCGATCGAGATCACAAATGTCGTGCAGCCGATGATCGTGATGGCGGGCACGATGTTCACCTGCAAAAAGGCGAACGTCACGCCGACGGCCAGCGCGTCGATGCTCGTGGCGATTGCGAGGATCAGCAGCTCCTTGAAGTTGACGCCCGCATAGGGCTTTTCCTCTTCTTCCTCCTCTTCGCGGCTCTCCTTGATCATGTTGAAGCCGATCAGCGCGAGCAGGACGAACGCGATCCAGTGGTCGAACCGCTCGATATACCCCGAAAACTGGCTGCCGAGAAGATAGCCCGTCAGCGGCATCAGCGCCTGAAAGCCACCGAAAAAAAGGCCGATGCAGAGCGTATACTTTTTGTCGATCTTCTGCATGGAAAGGCCCTTGCAGATCGACACGGCGAAGGCATCCATCGAAAGCCCGATACCGATGAGGAACAGCTCGAAAAATGTCATGGTAAATCCTCCAAACAACAAAAAATCAGGCGCGGGGCCGCACCTGAGCATAAGAAAAAAGACACAGGTACAGCGGAGCCATACTTGAGTCTCGTTGTTTAAGACAAGCCAGACCGTAAAGCGGTCAGTCTGTTGACTTGCCACGCCATCTAAAGCAGTTGACGCCATCTACTCCCTCAAAGTAAGGGGCAGTATATCATATCCCCGCAGGACAGTCAAGCATCCTTTGACTCGCATTCAGATATTTTTCGTTCAATGTATCATTATTTCTGAATCATTCGATAAAAATGTGAAATCATTGGCAAAAGTTCCCTTGCCATTCCCACACTGCTGTGCTAAACTAAATATTAAATTTAGGAAAGGATGTCCTTATACCGCCATGGAATTCTTATCGAACAAGCCCCTTCTCATCACCGACACCATCCTGCGCGACGCGCACCAGTCGCAGGCCGCCACGCGCATGACGCTCGAGCAGATGCTCCCCGCCTGCGAAATTCTCGACTCGATCGGGTACTATTCTCTCGAATGCTGGGGCGGCGCCACGTTCGACGCCTGCCTGCGCTTTCTGGATGAGGACCCGTGGGAACGGCTGCGCCAGCTGCGCGCCCACCTGCCGCACACGAAGCTGCAAATGCTCTTCCGCGGCCAGAATACCTTAGGCTACAAGCACTATGCCGACGATGTCGTCGACGAGTTCTGCGGCAAGTCCATTGATAACGGCATCGACATCATCCGCATCTTCGACGCGCTCAACGACGTGCGCAACTTAGAGCAGGCCATCAAGTCCACGAAGAAATACGGCGGCCAGGTCGAGGCCACGCTCTCCTACACCATCTCCCCCATCCACAATGAGGACTACTTCGTCAAGCTCGCCAAGGAGCTTGAGCAGATGGGCGCGGACGCCCTCTGCATCAAGGACATGGCGAACCTCCTGCTGCCGATGGACGCCTACTCCCTCGTCAAGCGCCTCAAGGAGACCGTCAGCATCCCCATCCACCTGCACACGCACAACACGAGCGGCACGGGCGACATGGTCAACCTGATGGCTACGATGGCGGGCGTCGACATTGTCGATACCGCGCTCTCCCCGCTTGCCAATGGCACGTCCCAGCCCGCGACGGAGTCCCTCGTCGCCACGCTCAAGGGCACGCCGCGCGACACGGGCCTCGATCTGAACAAGATGAGCGAGGCCGCCGTCCACTTCCGCAAGGTCGCGGACGAGCTCAAGGCGAGCGGCGCGCTCGACCCGAAGGTGCTGAACGTCGACACGAACACACTTCTCTATCAGGTCCCCGGCGGCATGCTCTCGAACCTCATCTCCCAGCTCAAGCAGGCGGGCAAGGAGGACAAGTATTACGACGTGCTCGCCGAAATTCCGCGCGTGCGCGAGGACTTCGGCTATCCCCCGCTGGTCACGCCGTCCAGCCAAATCGTCGGCACGCAGGCCGTGCTGAACGTCATCACCGGTGAGCGCTACAAGATGATCCCCAAGGAGTCCAAGGCCATGCTGCGCGGCGAATACGGCAAGCTGCCCGGCACAGTCAACGAAGAGGTCCGCGCCAAGGCCGGCATCAAGCCCGAGGATGTCATCACCTGCCGCCCCGCCGACCTTTTGGAGCCTGAGCTTCCCAAGTACCGCGAGGAGTTCAAGGAGCTCGCCCGCAGCGAAGAGGACGTACTTTCCCTCGCGCTGTTCCCGCAGGTCGCGCCCAAGTTCATCAACCGCCGCAACCTGCGCACGCCGAAGGCACACCGCACGCTCGCTCCCATCACACATTCCGAAAAGCACGAGCGCGCCGTCGCGCATGTCTCCCGCAAATAAAGAACGCAAAAAATGCCCTTCCGTTTGGAAGGGCATTTTTTATGTTGTCAGGTCGAGCTGCATCTGCACGTG
>CAVFND010000288.1:0-2367 GCA_963623615.1 Oscillibacter sp. ER4
TCGTAGGCCATGATGGCCTCGTGGATGCCGCCCTCGGCAAACGCGCGCGAGGGGATCAGTTCGCCCTGATAGGCCTCGACCAGCGGCACCATGCCGTGGGAGAGACAGTTGGCGAAGACGGTGCTCTCCACATCGTCGTATTCGCGGATGCGGTCGTCGCCGCGGGTGGAGTTCATCACCCAGTTGCCGACGTAGACCAGATCAAGAAGACGGCGGAATTGCTTTTCCGTCAGATCAATTTTCATAGTGACGCCTCCTTTGACGGAACAGAGAATCTGCTTAGCAGAAATTATAGCACGCACTTTTGCGTTTTACCATAGCAAAAACAGGGAAACGCACAAAAAATGCAAATGCGCCTTGTGTCCCGCTCCCCGCCGTAGTATGATGACAGAAACGAATGAGATAAAGAGGACTGTATGAAAAGAAACGTTTGGCTCACCGTGCACGGCGAGCAGCAATATGAAGGCATGAGCGCCGACAGCTCAGATCTCCGCGTGCGCGGCACGATGGAGAAGACGAGCGACGGCTATCTCCTGCGCTATGAGGAAACGGCTCGGGACGGCAGCGTGACCACCGCGACGCGCCTTGCCCTCGCGCCGGACTGCGTCATTCTGACGCGCACGGGCGAGGTGACGAGCGAGATGGTCTTTGCGGAGGGGAAGGAGCACACCTCATTCTATGCCGTGCCCTACGGAACCTTGCCGGTCGCGGTGAAGGCGGAGTCGGTCAAGTGGAAGCTCGGGGAGGACGGCGGGATGCTCGCTCTGCGCTATTGCCTGACCATCGACGGGCAGAGAGGAAAGTGCACCCTGCGCATTCGCGTGCGGACGGAAGGATAAAGCAAAAGGAGCTGCCTGCGGCGGCTCCTTTTTACGCACCCATGAGGAGCCGCACGAAAAACGCGGACGCGAGGAACATCACCGCGTCGGCGCAGAGTGCGGCGGGGATGGTGTAGCGCGTTTTCGTGATGCCCGCGGCGCTGAAGTAGACGGCGACGGTGTAAAACGTCGTCTCGCTTGAGCCGAGCATGACCGCCGCGACGCGGCCAACGTAGGAATCGACGCCGTAGGAGTCCATGATCTCCGACCCGACAGCCAGCGCGCCGCTGCCCGAGATGGGGCGGATGAACAAAAGCGGCGCGGTCTCGGCAGGGATGCCGATCTTGTCGAGCGCGGGGGCCAGAAGCGCGCCGAGCGCCTCCATCGCACCGGACGCGCGGAACATGTAGACGGCGGTCAGCAGCGCGATGAGCGACGGCAGAATGTGCAGCAGCACGGTGAGGCCCTCCTCCGCGCCCCTGGTGAGGGCGGAGTAGACGTCGACGCGCCTGCCGAGGGCGAAGCAGGCTGTGAAGGTGAGCAGCACGGGCACAACGAGCGTAGAGAGCGCCATGATTTAATTCCTCCAGAAGCGGGCGAAGAGCTTCGCGGCGAAAAGCCCCGCGAGGACGGACAGAAGCGACGTCAGCCACACAGCGGGCAGAATGTCGAACGGGTCGGCGGCGCCGAGCGAGGAGCGGATGCCCGCAAGCGTGGTCGGCAGCAGCTGGATGGACGCCGTGTTCAAGACGACGAGCAGGCACAGCTCGTTCGACGCGACGCCCTTGCAGCCGCGGCTCATGCGGCAGGCGGCGCGGATGCCGAGCGGCGTGGCCGCGTTGCCAAGTCCCAGCATGTTGGCCGAGAGGTTGGCGGAGATCGCAGCCAGCGTTTCGCTGTCGCGGCTGGCTTGCGGCAGCAGCTTTTTGAGCAGCGGGCGGAAGAGAGAGACGAGGCGGTCAGTGAGCTGACACTGGTTCATCACTTCCATCACGCCGGTCCAGAGACACATCACGCCGCACATCGTCAGACACAGCTCGACTGCGCTTTGCGCGCCCTCGAGCGCGGCGGCGCTGAGGGCATTCAGGTTTCCCGTCAGCGCGCCGAAAATGAGAGAGACTGCCACCATTCCCGTCCAAAGCCAAGCCATCGCCATGTCCATCAACTCCTTTGCCCCTAAATATAGGGATGAGCAAAACGCAGGATTCGCAAAAACGAAGCGCAACATTTTGTGTTCAGCAATGACTAACAATGCTATATACCGTGTTCTTGCATGAGAAAATCGGAGTTTTGCTCAACTCTATAAAGAAATAGGGATGAGCAAAACGCAGGATTCGCAAAAACGAAGCGCAACATTTTGTGTTCAGCAATGACTAACAATGCTATATACCGTGTTCTTGCATGAGAAAATCGGGGTTTTGCTCAACCCTGCCTAAATATATTAGAGATGAGCAAAACGCAAGTTTCTCAGAATTGAAGTACAACATTATTGTACTATATTAAACTCGACAGTGCGATATGCAGTGCGCTTTTGCGAGCAAATCGGAGT
>CAVFND010000289.1:0-2358 GCA_963623615.1 Oscillibacter sp. ER4
ATGCGATTTATTATAATATAGCATAATGTCTGTTATTCTGCTACCTTCAAAAGGGCGAAATCCATTGTACATTTTTGGTCAAATCGTCCACCGGTGACGAACATCAAAAAAGGCTCCGCGGTCGAAACCGCGGAGCCTTTTCGTATTTTACTCTGCCGCGATGCGCCAGCCTTCGGCTTGCTCGCGGATGGCGGTGAAGCGGCGGTAGACGCCGTTTTGCTTCACCAGCTCGTCGTGCGTGCCGGACTCCGCGATGCGGCCGTCCTCCACCACGAGGATCTGGTCGGCGCTGCGGATCGTCGCCAGGCGGTGGGCGATCGTGATGATCGTCTTGCCGCGCGTCAGTTCGGAAATTGCCTGCTGGATGAGGTGCTCGTTTTCGGGGTCGATGCTCGCCGTCGCCTCGTCGAGGATGATGATGGGCGCGTTTTTTAAGATCGCGCGGGCGATGGAGATGCGCTGCTTCTCGCCGCCGGAGAGCGTACCGCCGCCCTCGCCGACGACCGTGTCGTAGCCGTTCGGCAGCGCCATGATGAAGTCGTGGCAGCGTGCCTTTTTCGCCGCCGCGATCATCTCGCCCTCCGTCGCGTCGGGCTTGCCGAAGAGAATGTTCGCACGGATCGTGTCGTTGAAGAGGTAGACGTTCTGGAACACCATCGAGATGTTTGATAGCAAGCTGTCGCAGGTGAATTCGCGCAGATCGTGCCCGCCGACGGAGATGCTCCCGCCCTGCGGGTCGTAAAAGCGTGCGAGCAGACTGCAAATCGTCGTCTTGCCGCTGCCCGATGGGCCGACGATGGCGGTCGAGGTCTTCTCGGGAATCGTGAACGACACGTCCTTGAGGACCTTTCGCTCATCGTAGCCGAAGTCGACGTGGTCGAAGCAGATGTCGTAGCGGTCGAGCTTGATATCTTTGCTGTCCGCGTCGATGAAGTGCTCGCCTCTGAGCGCGTCGAGCTGGTCCATCGCGTCGTCGATGACGCCGAGCGTATGCGCGCTGTCGCTGATGGGCTCAAGGCTCGCAAAGATGCTGAACGAGAAGAAGACGAACATCAGCATGACGGAAAAGTCCATCTGTCCGTTCAGGCACTGCATCGCCGCCGCGAACGCGAGGCCCACGCTGCCGCACTTGAGCGCGAGCAGGTGCAGGGCGTTGGCGGGCACGTAGCCCCATTCGATTTTCAGGTGAATGCGCTTGCTGTCGCCGATGGCCTTCGTCACCGATTCCATCGCCGCACCGCTCTTGCCGAACGACTTGACGACCGCAAGGCCGCGCGCATACTCGATGACCGCGCCGGTCATGTCGCGGTTCGCCTGCGCCTCCACGGGCGCGTTCACGCTGCTGTAATGTGAGATGATCAGCATGAAGCTGAGTGACAGCGCCGCCGCGGCGAGCGCGATGAGCGCCGTGACCGGACTGCACACGGCAAGGCAGACGAAGATGACGAGGAAATTGAGGTACCCGCCGATGAAGTTGTCGATCATGCGGATGCCCATGTTCTCAAGCGTCGAAAGGCCGGTCGTGATGGAATTTAAGATATTGCCGGTGCTCATCGTCTGGAAGTAGCCGAGCGACACGCGCTTGAGCGCGTCGCCGACGGCGAGGCGGTCGCGTGCCGTAAGCTGATAGCTGATGGGCTCCTGCAATCTCGCGCGGAGGTAGTCGAAGAGGAAGCGCAGCAGCACGAGCACGATCTGAATTACGATCGTCTTCCAGATCCATGCGGCGTCAAACACCGCGCCGCCCGACTGCGATTCGATCAATAGTCCCACCGTGTAGGCCGCGAGCGCCAACGGCAGCGCCGCGAAGATATGGGAGAAAAAGGTCATCACAAAGCCGAGGTACAGCTTGCCCTTGAACTCGCCGCACCAGTCGATGGTGCGTTTTACCGTTTTGAACATTGCTCACGCCTCCTTTTCCGCAGCCGAGACGGCCCAGTTCTGCGCGCCGATGTGTGCCAGCCACATGTCCTTGTAGAGCGGGCAGGACGCAAGCAGTTCCTCCTGCGTGCCCTGTGCGGCAATCTCACCGTTTTTGAGCACGACGATGTTGTCGGCATTTTTGATCGTGGACAGGCGGTGCGCGATGACGAGCAGCGTCTTGCCCTTTGTCAGCGCGGCGATGCTGCGCTGGATCTTGTCTTCGTTCTCGGGATCGGTGAAGGCCGTCGCCTCGTCCAGAATGACGATGGGTGCGTTTTTGAGCATCATGCGCGCGATGGCGATGCGCTGCTTTTCACCGCCGGAGAGGCGCTTGCCCGCCTCGCCCGCGGGCGTGTCGCAGCCCTGCGGGAGCTTTTCGATGAACTCCTCGCACTGCGCGGCGCGCGCCGCCACCCTGACCTGCTCGTCCGTCGC
>CAVFND010000290.1:0-2299 GCA_963623615.1 Oscillibacter sp. ER4
AGCGGGCCGCCCTGGGTGCCGGGGAACACAGCGGAGTCGATCTTCTTGGCGAGGTTGATGGTCTCCATCTCGCCGGTCTCGATGTTCTTCTTGGTGATCTCGTTCTTGCACAGGATCATGCCGCCGCGGGGGCCGCGCAGGGTCTTGTGGGTGGTGGTGGTGACAACGTCGGCATAGGGCACGGGGCTCTCGTGAACGCCGGCGGCGACGAGACCGGCGATGTGCGCCATATCGACCATGAAGTAAGCGCCGACGGAATCAGCGATCTCACGGAACTTGGCGAAGTCGATCTTGCGGGGATAGGCGGAAGCGCCGGCAAGGATCATCTTGGGCTTGCACTCCTGAGCGATGCGGTAGACCTCATCATAGTCGATCATCTCGGTCTCATCGTTGAGAGAGTAGGGAACCTGATGGAAGTACTGGCCGGAGATGTTGACCGGGCTGCCGTGGGACAGGTGGCCGCCGTGGGCGAGGTTCATGCCCATGAAGGTGTCGCCGGGCTGCATCATGGCCTTGAAAGCGGCCAGGTTGGCGGAAGCGCCGGAGTGGGGCTGGACGTTGGCGTGCTCAGCGCCGAACAGCTTGCAGGCGCGCTGACGGGCGATCTCTTCGGTCTCGTCGACGCAGTAGCAGCCGCCGTAATAGCGCTTGCCGGGATAGCCCTCAGCGTACTTGTTGGTAAGGCACGTGCCCATAGCCATCATGACAGCCGGGGAGACGATGTTTTCGGAGGCGATCAGCTCGATGTTGCGCTGCTCGCGGTGATACTCCTTCTCAATAGTGGCGCCGACTTCGGGGTCATACTGGGACAGGAATTCCATGGTTTCTTTGATCATGGTGCGTGTTCCTCCTCTGATTTTTCAGTCGATTGATATATTACCGATCGGCAAGCCGGAACGACCCGGTCTGCGACGGTTCTCTCACACTTTAGAATAGCAAAAAAAGTAAGGTCCTGTCAAGGAAAACTGCGCCCCGCAAGGACTGAATTTATTAGGGAAAAGAGGAACATCACCTTAAAAACGTAAAAGTGTGCAAAAAGGGTCGAAAAAGGATTGACGCGCGTTGTGCAGTCTGCTATGCTGTGCCTGCACGAAGTTCAAATTTTGAAGGGCTTTATGCATCGGCAGAGTAGGAAACCATGTGTTTACGCGAAGAGCGAATAGTGCCGTCGGGATGGGAAGTTGCCCACGGACGAAAAACCCATGGTTTGCAGTATGGTTTCCGCATCCGCTTGCCACTCAGAAGAGAGTTTAAGTGAGGCCTCTCCTCCGCGTGGTTCCTGCCATCCGGAGGGAGAGGTGTTTTCTTTTTTCACCGGATCAAGCCGTTCCGCGCGGCACCGCAGCCGCGGGAAAATCTTTTGATGAAAAAAGGAGGTCCTCACAATGTTTTCCAACATCGCAGAACTGTCCCCCACCGTATGGGGCATCCTGATCGCCGCAGTCGTCGCACTGGTGGTGGCGGTCGTGCTGACGTGCCGCTCGGCGTCGCTGTCCACCCGCAAGATGGTCACGATCGCCATGCTGACCGCCGTTTACGTCGTGCTCAGCCTGGTCGGCACGCTGAACCTGTGGTGGATCCGTATCAGCGTGGATTCCCTGCCGATCATCCTCGGCGCGCTGCTCTATGGTCCTGTCGGCGGCCTGCTCGTCGGCCTTCTCGGCAGCTTTATGAACCAGCTCATCACCTACGGCCTGACGGCGACGACCGTGCTTTGGGTCATCCCCGCCGCCGCGCGCGGCCTGATGATCGGCGCTTACGCCAAGAAGTGCCACTTTGAGCTCTCCCGCACGCAGATCATCAGCGTACTGTGCCTGACGGCCATCATCGTCACCGCGCTCAACACGGGAACGATGTACCTCGACAGCGTCATCAACGGTTATTACTCCTACGCTTACGTCTTTGGCGGTGTTGTTACCCGCGTGATCGCCGGCCTTGCGACGGCGCTCGTGATGAGCTTTGTCACGCCTCCGGTCGTGAGCATGCTCGACCGCTCGCTGTGCACGGTGCGCACGGCGCAATAAAAAAATATTCAAAAAAGAGGGACGCAGTTTTTAACTGCGTCCCTCTTTTTTGAGTAGGATTCGCTGCGTTTCGTGCCTCGCGGGGCTCGACACGCACTCCGCGCAAAGAGTAAATCGCCACGCACATGTCGCGGCGATTTACGGATCAAGATCATTTCGCGTCTGCGGACGCGAAAGTCTGCGACGCTTTTTATTGTTGGTCGTTTTCTACGAGCGAGAGGAGAGTCTGCTCGAAGCCGTATTGGTCGCGGAGGCGGTGGGACTCGGCGAGCTTT
>CAVFND010000291.1:0-2298 GCA_963623615.1 Oscillibacter sp. ER4
CGCTCAGGCACATGAGATGAAAAAGATCACCGAGATCGCGGCGAACGCCGGGATCGACGAAAAGCACCTTGAGCTTTACGGCAACTACAAGGCCAAGCTCGACCTGACCGAGATCCGCAAGCTGCCCCGCAAGGCAAAGCTGATCCTCGTCACCGCCATAAGCCCCACCCCCGCGGGCGAGGGCAAGACCACGACGTCCGTCGGCCTTGCCGACGCGCTCAACCGTCTTGGCAAGAACACCATGGTTTGTCTGCGCGAGCCTTCTCTCGGCCCCGTGTTCGGCGTTAAGGGCGGCGCGGCCGGCGGCGGCTACGCTCAGGTCGTCCCCATGGAGGATATCAACCTGCACTTCACCGGCGACTTCCACGCCATCGGCGCGGCGAACAACCTGCTCGCGGCGCTGCTCGACAACCACATCCAGCAGGGCAACGTGCTCGGCATCGACCCCCGCAAGATCGTGTGGAAGCGCGCTGTCGATATGAACGACCGCCAGCTCCGCCACATCATCGACGGCCTCGGCGGCAAGGCCAGCGGCGTGCCCCGCGAGGACGGCTTTGAGATCACCGTCGCGAGCGAGGTCATGGCAGTCCTCTGCCTTGCGACCGGTCTTGCCGACCTCAAGGAGCGCCTCGGCAAGATGGTCGTCGCCTACACCTATGATGACAAGCCCGTCACCGCGCACGACCTGAAGGCCGAGGGCGCGATGGCCGCGCTCTTAAAGGACGCCATCAAGCCCAACATGGTTCAGACCCTCGAGGGCACTCCCGCATTTATCCACGGCGGCCCGTTCGCGAACATCGCCCACGGCTGCAACTCCATCCAGGCCACTGAGACCGCGATGCGTCTGAGCGACTACACCGTCACGGAAGCCGGCTTCGCCGCCGACCTCGGCGCCGAGAAGTTCCTCGACATCAAGTGCCGCGCCGCGGGCTTCCACCCCGACGCTGTCGTCATCGTCGCAACCGTCCGCGCCCTCAAGTATCACGGCGGCGTGCCCAAGGCCGAGCTCAACAGCGAGAACCTCGAAGCGCTCGAAAAGGGCCTGCCCAACCTTCTCCAGCATGTCGACAACGTGAAGAACGTCTACGGTCTTCCCTGCGTCGTCGCCATCAACGCATTCCCGACCGATACCAAGGCCGAGCTCGACCTCGTCGAGAGCAAGTGCCGCGAGCTGGGCGTCAACGTCCGCCTCAGCGAAGTGTGGGCCAAGGGCGGCGAAGGCGGCATCGCGCTGGCTGAGGAAGTCATCCACCTGTGCGGCGAGCCCAACCACTTCCAGTATGTCTACGACGTCAACGACAGCATTGAGGACAAGCTCAACGCCATCGCCACGAAGGTCTATCGCGCCGACGGCGTGGTCATCGCCGCTTCCGCCAAGAAGCAGCTCAAACAGCTCACCGAGCTCGGCTTCGACAAGCTGCCCATCTGCATGGCCAAGACGCAGTTCTCCTTCTCCGACGACGCCAGCAAGCTCGGCGCGCCCCGCGGCTTCAAGATCACCGTCCGCGACCTCAAGGTCAACGCCGGTGCGGGCTTCCTGGTCGCCAAGACCGGTGACATCATGACGATGCCGGGCCTGCCCAAGGTCCCGTCCGCCGAAAAGATCGACGTCGACGAAAACGGCAAGATCACCGGTTTGTTCTAACCCCATAAAGCCGCGCTTTACGGGGACCCCGGGATTTCATTGGAACAGCCGGAAGTGAATTTCGTCTGTTCCAAGGTTTTGCCTATGGCAAAACGCTTGTGACGCCGCACTCGCGGCGAGCAAAAACGATAGTTATCGTTTCTTAAAATCGCGGGAATTCCTTTCGTAATCCTCAGGAACAGGTGGAGCGCGCCTCCGCCTGTTCCTGATGAATTTTTAATTTTGACCCAGGGAGGGCATTATGAAGATCGCAGATATGAAAGTAACCGAGCTCATCAACGAAGTCGGCGCGGGGACGCCTGCCCCCGGCGGCGGCGCGGTGGCAGGCCTTGCCGGCGGTGTCGGCGTGGCGCTGACGATGATGGTCAACGGCCTGACGCTCGACAAAAAGGGCTTTGAAAACGACCATGAGCGCATTCTGGACGCCATCGCCAAGGGCAATGAGCTCAAAGAGCGCTTTGTCGACGTGATGAACCGCGACAGCGAGGTCTTCGACGGTCTGATCGAGTCCCTTGCCCTCCCCAAGGACGACGACGCGCACAAGGCCATCCGCCGCGGCGCGGTGCAGGCGAGCTTCCGCAACTGTACGCAGGTGCCGATGACGATGATGGAGATCTGCTCCGAGGCCATCGACCTCTGCGCCGAACTCGTCG
>CAVFND010000292.1:0-2296 GCA_963623615.1 Oscillibacter sp. ER4
AAATGGACGTTAAGGAAATCCTCAAGCACGTTGACCATACCCTCCTCAAGCAGACCGCCACCTGGGAGGACATCAAGCAGATCTGTGACGACGGCATCAAGTACGGCTGCGCGAGCGTCTGCATCCCGCAGACCTATGTGAACCACGCCGCGCATTACGTCGCCGAGCAGCAGCACTACGGCTTCGGTCAGCTGCCCATCTGCACGGTCATCGGCTTCCCCAACGGCTACACGCCCAGCGGCATCAAGTGCATGGAGGCTGAGTCCGCCGTCGCCGACGGCGCGACCGAGATCGACATGGTCATCAACCTCGGCTGGGTCAAGGAAGGCCAGTACGACAAAATTCTCCAGGAGATCAACTCCGTCAAGATCTCCTGCCACGGTAACATCTTAAAGGTCATCATCGAGACCTGCCTTCTCACCGACGAAGAGAAGATCAAGCTCTGCGAGGTCGTCTCTGCCTCCCACGCCGACTATATCAAGACCTCCACGGGCTTTGCCGGCGGCGGCGCGACCCGCGAGGACGTTGCCCTCATGGCTGCCCACATGACGAACGGCAAGAAGATCAAGGCCGCGGGCGGCATCGCGAGCCTGCAGGATGCCGAAGATTTCCTCAAGCTCGGCGCCGACCGCCTCGGCACGTCCCGCATCGTCAAGGCCGTCAAGGAGCTCGAGGCCAAGGGCGAACTTTAAGAAAGAGGAGGGCTACTTATGCCGACTCCGCACAACAGCGCGAAAAAAGGCGACTTCGCCAAAACCGTTCTGATGCCCGGGGATCCGCTGCGCGCGAAATTTATCGCCGAAACGTTCCTCGATGAACCGAAGCTCGTCAACAACGTCCGCGGCGTGCAGGGCTACACGGGCACCTACAGGGGCGTTCCCGTCAGCGTGATGGCCAGCGGTATGGGCATGCCGTCCATCGGCATCTACTCCTACGAGCTGTTCACGCAGTACGACGTTGAGAGCATCATCCGCGTCGGCTCAGCGGGCGCGCTGCAAAAGGACTTGAAGCTCGGCGACGTGGTCGCGGGCATGGGCGCGTGCACCAACTCGAATTACGCCGCGCAGTACGGCCTCGGCGGCACGTTTGCCCCCATCGCGGACTTTCAGCTGCTCTTCGCCGCCGTCGAATCGGCGAAGCAGCTCGGCGTTCGCATGGACGTCGGCAACCTCTACTCGTCCGACACATTCTACGACGCGTCGAACCCGTCGCTCAAGTGGGCGGACATGGGCGTGCTTGCCATCGAGATGGAGGCCGCCGCCCTCTACTGCAACGCCGCCTACACGAAAAAGCGCGGCCTTTCCCTCTGCTCGATCTCCGACAATATCCTCACCGGCGAGGAGCTCTCGCCCGGGGAGCGGCAGACGAGCTTCACCGCCATGATGAGAATCGCGCTCGAAACAGCCGTGAAGATGGCGGCAGAATCCCAAAAGTAAGGAGATTATCATGCCATGCGCGTGATCGACATTGAAAACATTGTATCCAACATGAAGGACGACACCCGCTTCGTCCTGCGCTGCGAGGAGGTCTTTCACGACAAGATCAGTTCCGCCGCGGCGAGCATTTTAATGAACAAGGGACAAAAGCCCATCGTCTGCCTGACGGGCCCGAGCGGCTCGGGCAAGACGACGACGGCCATGCGCCTTCGCGAATACCTCGAAAACCTCGGCGTGAAGGTCTGCATGATCAGTATGGACAATTTCTTTTTGCCGCTTGACCAGCGCCCGCCCGAGGCGAGCGACTGGGAGTCGCCCTACTGTGTGAACCGCGACCTTTTGATCGAGGATATCCACCGCCTGATGGACGGCGAGCTCGTGGAACTGCCGGTCTACGACTTCAAGGCCGGCGGGGTCGGCGGCTACAAGCCCATGCAGGGAGACAAGGACGCCGTCATCATCGCCGAGGGTATCCACATGCTCAACCCGCTGATCTTCGACCAGCTCAGAAGCGAGGCCACGGGCGTTTACGTTGCCCCGCGCACGCGTATTATCACGCACAAGGACCGCATCGTGCGTCCCGAGCAGCTGCGCGTGGCGCGCCGCATGATCCGCGACTATCAGGGCCGCGGCCATTCCCTGCGCCAGACCGTCGAGCGCGCCGAGAGCGTCGACCGCGGCGAGTTCAACTACATCATGCCGAACAAGCCGAACGCGAGCATCCACATCGACACGTTCCACGACTACGAGCCGTGTATCCTCGCGCGCTATCTTAAAGAAATTCCTGAGTTTTACAGCCAGCTCGACGACCACTTCATCGCCGAGCACGGGCTGAGCGATTTGATGGACGTCGTCAACTC
>CAVFND010000293.1:0-2295 GCA_963623615.1 Oscillibacter sp. ER4
ATTTACATGCGAGTCGCCCGCCACGGCGAGTGGCCGGGCAAGCCCGTTCCCTACAGGGGCGCGAAACGTAACGGTTTCCTCCATTGCCCCGATACCGGGCGACCGCAATAAATGTATAGGTACAGCCTTGATTCGCCGCCTCAATCCGCCTTTGAAAAAGTGTTCCACACGGAGACGAAGGCCTCGCTGAAGCTGCCGGAGCGGGCAAACTCCTCGGCGGTGTGGAAGGGAAATTGCAGCACGCTGCGCTGGTGCACGTAGCCCGCGTCGGAGGAGATGTAAAGCTCATCGGGCTCCGTTGCGCTGCTGGCTGTTCCGTAGGCGATGTAGCCGCGCTGATGCTCGGAGTCCGCGGGCATGGAGAAGCTGCCGATGATGCCGAGCGTGCCCGTTCCGAAGACGCTGCTGACGCTGACGCTGCCCGCCGAGCCGTCGAGCTTATAGTACGGCGACACCATCGTCTCCCCGTCCGCGTCGTACAGCACGCGGCCGGTGACCTCGCCCTCGGGGTACCAGTCGAGCCTTACGCCGTAGTGCATGTGGTATGGTATGACGCGCAGGAGCTCCGTGCCGACAGGCCGCGCATTGTGCCACTCGAAGTGGGTGAATATGCGCCAGCGCGTGCCGGGCTCATCGAGCTTCACGGCGACGGTCATGAGCGTGATCCCGCTGCCGTTGTCGAACTGCTCGCCGTCGTTGGTGCAGACCGCGGTAAAGCCCCGGCACATCTCGACATCCTCATCGCTCAGGTCGCGCAGCGCCCGCTCGGGATAGCCCGCGGCGAGAAGCTCGCTTCGAAGCTCAACTGTCTGCGTCTCCCGCTCGGGCTGCCACTGCATCGGAAAGCGCTGAAGGAACAGGAATCCGCAGGCAGCGCCGACGACGACGAACGCAAATATCGTGATGCACAGCGCCTTGTCGGACACGCGCACCGGCGAGGGCGTAACGGCGTAGCTTGCCTCATCGAGCTCGCGCGCAAGCCTTGCCAGACTGCGCAGGATAAATATGAAGCCGATGAGCAGGCCCGCGACGAGGATGAGCCCCTCGGCGTTCATGGCCGCCAGCACGATGACGACGGCATACCAGACGATAAGCGCCGCCGCACCGCCGGCGTGCGGCTCGAGCAGAGCGCGCTTTTGCGTTGCGAGTATGCCTTTTCGCAGGCAGATGATAAGCGCGAAAACGAGGACGACGCTGACCGCGGCAACGATATCTGCCGCGCCGGAGTCCATGAATGTGCTGTGATAAACGGTGGCGGCGATAATGCACTGTGCCGCGACGGAGATGCAGCGCACGGCGGAGATAACAAATCCGGCCTTGAACCAGCCGTTTTCGCCGCGCAGACGGCGAAAGCCCAGCAGCAGGAGCACGACTCCGATCAGGGGCAGAATATAGCCGAGCGCAAAGAAATCAAGCGTTATCGTGCTCAGCGCAAGGCCCGCGATGATGAGGTCGAAGGCGGTTTTTCCGGCGGAAACGCGGTCGAGCACGTCCTCGGGCGGGAGATCATCGAGGCTGTCCTCTATCAGGCGGTCGAGCCCGTCAAATTCATTATCTGCCATAGCCTTCACCTCCCAAAAAGTCTCTGAGCTTTTTGCGTATGCGGTACAGCCGCCCCTCTGCCGCGCGCTCTGTCATGCCGAGCTCGGCGGCGATCTGGCTCATCGGCTGCATGTAGTAATATTTCCGGTAAAACAGCGCGCGGTCGGCGCAGCTGAGCGATCTGAGCGCACGGTCGAGCGCGGCTCTCCGCTCGGCAAGCAGCAGCCGCTCCTCCGGCGTGGGCGAGGGGTCGGGCGTGTCCTCGCGCAGCTCGTGCGCGGTCTCGTTTTTGCCGCGCCTGACCATGTTCAGCGCGGTGTTTCGCGCTATCGCCGTCAGATACGCGCCGAGGCTGCCGCGCCCGGGGTCAAACTGCGCGCATTTTTCGAGCACGCGCAGGTACACCTCCGAAACGCAGTCGGAGACCGCCGCGTCATTGCCCAGTATGGGCGCCGCGACATAGCGCAGCAGCGCGCCGTAGTGCTTCTGCAGCTCCGGTATGCCGCGCTCGTCGCCGCGTGCGATGAGCTCCATTATCTCGCGGTCGTCCAAGGCTCCGCCTCCCCTCATTTTTCTCTCTCACTCCATTATACACGCCATTCCCCAAAATCCCACACATTTTTAGCGGCGAATTGACGCAGTCACGGATACGTATATTGCCGGTGCCCGGTGTCGACACTTCCGGCAAAACCGGAACTCTGCCGCGCTACGTAGGTGCGATTGGCTCCCCTGTGTAAGGGGAGCTGGCAGCGC
>CAVFND010000294.1:0-2274 GCA_963623615.1 Oscillibacter sp. ER4
GAGCAGTCCAGCGCGAACGCGCCGTCCATGCCGACCTCCTCGTCGACGGTGAAGACCGCCTCGATGGGGGGATGGGGAAGCGTCTCGTCAGAGAGGATCGCGAGGATCATCGCAACGGCGATGCCGTTGTCGCCGCCGAGCGACGTCTTGTCCGCCCAGACCCATTCGCCGTCGGTGCGGACGTCGAGCCCGTCGCGCGTCATGTTCTTCGTGCAGTCCTCCGTCTTGGCGCAGACCATGTCGATATGGCCCTGCAGAATGATGGGCGCGGCGTTTTCGTACCCGCAGGACCCGTCCTTCCAGATGATGACGTTGTTGCACGCCTCCTGACGGTATTTAAGGCCGAGTTCCTTCGCAAAGCCGACGCACAGGTCGCTGATCTGCTTGGTGTTTCCGCTGCCGTGGGGAACGGAGCAGAGCTTTTCAAAATAGTAGAATACCTTTTCCGGCTGGAGATTTGATAAGACCGTCATGATATCCTCCTGAATGTGTTGACGTTAGTTGATCTGCTTGCGGCGGCTTAAGTTCATCGTGCCATCCTGCATATCCTGAATGCTGTCAAGGCTCTTGCCCGTGCCCTCGGCCACGCACTGAATGGCGTTCTCAGCCACCATCGCGTGGATGCCGGTGCGCGCGGTGACGAGCTTGTCAAAGCCGCGAACTAAGCTGCCGCCGCCGGTCATCACGATGCCGTTGTTCGAGATATCGGCCACGAGCTCGGGCGGGGTCTTTTCAAGCACAAGGTGGACTTCCTCCATGATGCGCTCGACGGGTTCTTCAAACGCCTCGAGCATTTCAGCAGACGAGACGGAGATGAGTTCGGGAAGGCCGGTGATGAGGCTTCTGCCCTTGACCTCCATGGTCATTTCCTCTTCCGGCGGGAAGACGCAGCCGATCTCCATCTTCATCTGCTCGGCTGTGCGCTCGCCGACGAGCAGGTTGTGCTTGCGGCGCATATACTTGACGACGGCCTCGTTGAACTGGTCGCCCGCGATCTTGATGGAAGAGGACTCGACGACGCCGGAGAGCGAAATGACCGCAATATCGGACGTACCGCCGCCGATGTCGATGATCATGTGGCCCTCGGGCTGGGTGATGTCGATGCCCGCGCCGATGGCGGCGGCGACAGGCTCTTCAATGAGGTAGACGCGGCGCGCGCCGGCCTGAATGCCCGCGTCGATGACCGCGCGCTCCTCGACCTCGGTGATGCCGGAGGGGACGCAGATGATGATGCGCGGCTTGAAGAGCTGGAAGCCCATGACCTTGTGCAGAAATTCCTTGATCATGCGCTCGGTGACCTCGTAGTCGGAGATCACGCCCTCGCGCAGGGGACGGATGGCGATGATGTTGCCCGGCGTACGGCCCAGCATGGCCTGCGCGTCCGCGCCGACCTTCAGGAGCTTGCCGGTGTTCTTGTCGAGCGCCACGACCGAGGGCTCGTTGAGCACGATGCCTTTATCCTTAATGTAGATCAGCACCGACGCGGTGCCCAGATCCATGCCGATGTCTTTGGTAAAAGAAAACATAGCGTGTTACCTCTTATTTTTCTGAAAACTAAAATGAGCGATGCTCATACTTTCCCATGATGGTTTCATTATAACGGCTCGAAATTGAGTTTGCAATAGCATTGTGCGCGATTTTCACCGCCGTATCAGGGGAAACGTGCGGAAAAATACGGAAAAGGCTGCGGAGTTTCCACAGCCTTTTTGTTTTAGTCTTCATCTGCCGCGGCTAATGTTGCGCAGATGACCTTTTCCGCGCCCGCTTCACGCAGTACGCGGGCGGATTCGCGGAGGGTGGCGCCGGTGGTGAGGATGTCGTCGATGAGCAGGATGCGCTTGCCTTTGATCTTGTCCTCGTTGACAGCGGTATATGCGCCGACGACGTTTTTCTGCCGCTCCTCGTGGGACGAGAGCGACGACTGCGCGGGGTTGTCCTTCGTCTTTTGCAGCAGCGTTTCGGGCGCGACGCTCCAGTGGCGGCAGGTCTCGCGCGCGAGCAGATACGACTGGTCGTAGCCGCGCTCCTGCTTGCGCTTTTTCGACACGGGGACATAGGTGACGATGTCAAACTCTCCGCCGAAATGCTCGGCGGCGGCCTGCGCCAGAATGTCGCCAAAGCCCGTGCAGCGGCTCTGGCTGCCGTGGAATTTGTAGCTTAGCAGTGCCTCGCGCACGATGCCCTCGTACTTGAGCGGGGCAAGGCACGCGCCGATCTCCGCGCGCTCATGGAGCGGCGTTTTGCAGTAGGGGAGCGCCTTTTCGCACTCAGAAC
>CAVFND010000295.1:0-2271 GCA_963623615.1 Oscillibacter sp. ER4
GGCGGCGGCGTTCGGCCCCGACCTCGAGGCCGCAGGCGCGGTCGGCGGCAGTGTTGTCTCCATCGCGGCGGCAACATTCGGCCTTGTGGCCGGTTCGCTGATGGGCGGCCCGACGGCCAAGCGCCTCATCGAAAAGCACGATCTCCGGCCCGCTCCGGTGACTGCCGGCGGCGCGGCGGCATCTGCCGCCATCGCGACCGACGTTGCCAGCGAGGACGAACGCTTCATCACCGACAGCCCGCGCTTTGTCAAAGGCTTCATGCTGCTTCTGCTATCCGTCGGCATCGGCAATCAGGTCAGCGTGTGGCTCACGGCGCTCAGCGGTCTCACCTTTCCCGCTTACATCGGCGCGATGCTCGTCGCCGTGGTCGTCCGCAACGTGATGGACGGTGTACATGTCGCCTATCCCGCAGAAGAGATCGACACCATGGGCAACATGTTCCTTTCGATCTTCCTCGCCATGGCGCTCGCAGGCCTCAAACTCTGGGAGCTCATCGACCTCGCGATGCCGATGATCATCTGCCTTGTGCTCCAGTGTGTTGTGATGTTCCTCTTCTCGTACTTCGTGGTCTTCAACGTCATGGGCCGCAATTACGACGCGGCGGTCATGTCTGCGGGCTTCATCGGCTTCGCCATGGGCGCGACCTCGAACGCCATGGCCAACATGCAGGTCGTGACGAAGAAATACGGTCCTTCGCCGGTGGCGTACTTTGCCATCCCGATGGTCGGCGGCATGTTCATCGACTTTTTCAACGCGGTCCTGATCTCCGCCAACATCGGATGGTGGGCGTAAAAGCGAGGTGAGACCATGAGCTTTCTGCTCGACGGCATTCGCGCCGTGACCTGGCAGCAGTGCGTGATGTACGTAGTCGGCGCGCTGCTCATCTACCTCGCGATCAAAAAGGACTACGAGCCGTCGCTCCTGCTGCCGATGGGCTTTGGTGCCATCCTCGTGAACCTGCCGATGTCCGGCGTTTTGAACCAGATGGTCGCGGGCGTGGGCGAGAGCCAGGGCATCATCCAGTGGCTCTTTGAGACCACCATCGAGGCGAGCGAGGCTCTGCCCCTGCTGCTGTTCATCGGCATCGGCGCGATGATCGACTTCGGCCCGCTGCTCTCGAACCCGAAGATGTTCCTCTTCGGCGCGGCGGCGCAGTTCGGCATTTTCTTCGCGATGATCGCCGCCGTGCTGCTGGGCTTTGACTTAAAGGACGCGGCCTCCATCGGCATCATCGGCGCGGCGGATGGCCCGACGTCGATCCTCGTTTCGCAGGTGCTGCACTCCAATTATATCGGGCCCATTGCCGTGGCGGCGTACTCGTATATGGCGCTCGTGCCGATCATCCAGCCGTTCGCCATCAAGCTGGTCACGACGAAAAAAGACCGTGCGATGCACATGCCCTACAATCCGAAGCACGTCTCGAAGGCGCTGCGCATCTGCTTCCCCATCATGGTGACGCTGATCGCGGGCTTCATCGCGCCGATGTCTGTTTCGCTCGTGGGCTTCCTGATGTTCGGCAACTTACTCCGTGAGTGCGGCTGCTTGGAGCGCCTTTCTCAGACGGCACAGAATGATTTGGCGAATCTCATCACGCTGCTGCTCGGCATCACCATCTCGTTCTCGATGCAGGCCGACCAGTTCGTGAATCGCAACACGCTGCTCATCATGCTGCTGGGTCTTGTCGCGTTCGTCTTCGACTCCATCGCCGGCGTGCTGTTCGCCAAGCTCCTGAACCTCTTCTGCAAGAATAAGGTCAACCCGATGGTCGGCGCCGCCGGTATTTCGGCGTTCCCGATGTCCGCGCGCGTCATCCAGAAGATGGGGCAGGAGGCCGATAAGACCAATCATCTGCTGATGCACGCAGTCGGCGCGAACGTCGCCGGTCAGATCGCATCCGTCATCGCGGGCGGCATGATCTTAAATCTCATACCGCAGTTCTTGGGCTAAGGAGGAAGCAACATGACAAATCTCGAGATCGCGCTGCTCGTCACCGGCCAGGGGATGCTCGGCATCTTCGCCGTGATGAGCCTCATCACCGTACTGGTTTCGCTCTTCACTAAATTCGACAAGAAGTAACCCCCCCAACAATAAACAGGCGGCCGCTGCCAACGCAGCGACCGCCTGTTTTCGCAAAAAAGAAAAAGCGTCGCAGACTTTTACCCGCAAAGTAAAATCGTAATTTGTCGCGACAGAAGGTGAATTGCCGCGGAGCGGCAAGAGAAGCCGCCCTGGGGCGTGTGCGTGCCAAATTGCTCTTTGCGCGGAGCGCG
>CAVFND010000296.1:0-2255 GCA_963623615.1 Oscillibacter sp. ER4
TTTCATCCATTTTGGTGCCTTGGAGCGCAGCGGAAAGGAATGGTCATAGCCATGCTGAAAAAAGCCGTCAAGCTGCTGCGCGGCAGCGTGTACGTGCGCGCGAAGAGCGCGTACCCCGAACGGATGCTGAACCTCTGCTCCGTGCGGGGCATCGAATTCTGGGATGTCAGGTGGATCGACGATACAGCGCTGTCGTTCTGCGTGGCACGCGGCGATCTGCGCGCGCTGCGCCGCGCCGCCGAGGGCTGCGGAGCGGAGATATCTATCGAGCGCACGGCGGGCACACCGTTTTTCTTCGCGCGCCTGCGCCGCCGCCACGCGCTGTTCTCGGGCGGTATCCTGTGCGCGGCGCTGCTGCTCGTCAATTCGCTTTTCATCTGGGATTTTGAGGTCACGGGCAACGAGACCGTCCCGACCGAGACGATCCTGCATGCCCTGCGCGAGCACGGCGTCCACCGCGGGACGTTCATCTACTCGTTCCGCTCGCAGGAGATCTGCAACCGCGTGCTGCCGGAGCTCAAGGACCTCTGCTGGGTGGCGGTCAACGTGCGCGGCTGCAAGGCCTATGTGCAGGTGCGAGAGCGCGTGCGCGCGCCCGAGCGGGTGAACGAGAGCGAGCCGACGAATGTCGTCGCAGCAAAGCCGGGCCTCATCACGAAGGTCCGCGCGCTGGACGGGGAGAAAAAAGTCCTGCCCGGCACGAGCGTACAGCAGGGCCAGCTTTTGATCGCGGGCGTCGTGGACACGGGCGGCACGGAAAAGCCGAGCGTGACGACGCGCTTTTTAGCGGGCAAGGGCGAAGTCTGGGCGCGGACATGGTACGACCTCACCGTCCGCGTGCCGCTCACGTATGAAAAAAAGGCCTACACCGGCGCGGAAAAGCGCAGCCATACCTTGATTTGGGGCGAGAATCGGTTGAAAATTGGTGCAAAAGGGAGTAGCATTTGCAATGTTGATTGTGATAAAATAAAGAACCAAACACAATGGACGCTTTTCGGCCTTTTTGCCCTGCCCGTCACGTGGGAGACGGAAACGCTGCTCCCTTACGAGTCGGAAACCGCCGCGCGCTCGCGCGCCGACGCGGAGGCGCAGGGAAAGGACGTGCTTGAAACATATCTTGCCGCCCTTTTGGGGGAGAATGGCAGCGTGACGCAGCGGCGCTTTTCGACCGCTGCTGAGGGCGATACCCTCGTCGTCAAGCTCTCCGCCGAGTGCGAGGAGCAGATCGGAAAAGAGGTGCCCATTGCCGTCCAAGAAGGATAACACTGTCAGCCGCGATCGGCCGGCGTCAACATTTTTTCAGGAGGAAACACAGCATGGAACAGCGCATCAGCATCGAACGCATGGAGCAGGCGGTCAATTTGTTCGGCTCATTCGATGAGAACGTGCGGCTGATCGAATCAGAATTCAAAGTCACCATTTCGAACCGCGAGGGCGAGCTGCGCGTGAACGGCGAGGCCGAGGATACGATGCTCGCCTGCAAGGCGCTCAATGCGCTGCTCACGATCTCGAACCGCGGCGAGCCCATCACCGAGCAGAATGTGCGCTACGTGATCTCGCTCGTGCGCGCGGGGCAGGAGGACCGCATCAGCGAGCTGACGCAGGACGTCATCTGCATCAGCTCCAAGGGCCGACCCATCAAGCCCAAAACCATCGGACAGAAAAAATACATCGAGTCCGTTTTGAAAAACACCATCACCATCGGCGTTGGCCCTGCGGGTACAGGCAAAACGTACCTCGCCGTCGCCGCGGCGGTCGCGGCGTTCCGCGAGCGCAAGGTGAACCGCATCATCCTGACGCGCCCTGCGGTCGAGGCGGGCGAGCGCCTCGGCTTCCTGCCGGGCGATTTGCAGAGCAAGGTCGACCCGTATCTGCGCCCGCTGTATGACGCGCTCTTTGACATGCTCGGCGCGGAGACGTACCAGAAATATCTTGAGCGCGGCAATATCGAGGTCGCACCGCTCGCCTACATGCGTGGCCGCACGCTGGACGACAGCTTCATCATTTTGGACGAGGCGCAGAACACCTCCTGCGAGCAGATGAAGATGTTTTTAACGCGCATGGGCTTTAATTCAAAAATGGTCATCACCGGCGACGTGACGCAGATCGACCTGCCGGCGGACAAGATGAGCGGACTCAAGCAGGCTGTGCGCGTGCTCAAAGACGTCGAGGGCATCGGTATCTGCGAGCTCACCGATCAGGACGTGGTGCGCCACGTGATGGTCCAGCGCATCATCAAGGCCTACGCAGACTAT
>CAVFND010000297.1:0-2251 GCA_963623615.1 Oscillibacter sp. ER4
CGCTGGCCATCCGCCTTGTGCTGGACCGCGCCGCCACCACGCAGGAGGCCGTGGATCTGCTCCGCTGCTACGATATGCGCGCTACTTCGGGACGGGACTATCACTTTTACATCACCGATGCCTCCGGCGACGGTCGCGTAATCGAATACGACTGCGATGATCCTGCACGTGCGCTGGTGGATACCAGAACCGAGGCCGTGACCAATTTCTTTATCATGTACAAGGACAGGGTGGCACCCAACCAGAAAAACGGCGTGTACGGCCATGGTCGCGAGCGTTATGATGCTGTGCTGACCGTGTTTGAAGAGAGCGCCGCGCACACCAACGATACCGCATGGCAGGCTCTGCAGGCAGCCGCGCAGGATCCCAACCCGCAGGATATCACCAGCAATACCCAGTGGTCGCTCAATTATAACGATACCAACCTGACGGTCGAGATCGTCCTGCGCCGCAACTGGCAGGATATTTTCTTCTACGACCTGAACGGCAACCAGCTTCGGCAATAAGCTAATCGGCGCTTTCCTGCCCCTGCAGCTTCATTAAATAACAGGAGGTACTCCCCATGCTCAAACGCTTATGCAGTCTGCTGCTGATCCTCGCGTTGTTTGCCCCTCTGCTGCCCGCACAAGCGGAGACGATTTCTCCACTGACGGCGGGGGAGATTGCCGCCGCCCGCGCCTTCATCGCCATGCAGGGCGAGGGCGACTATTGGCAGGAGGGCGTGGCGGTAACGTCCAGTATGACCGCCCTGCAGGTCCAGCAATATCTGGAATGGCTCTCCGATGAAATCGGCGGGGTGATGAATCAGGCGCTCGACAGCGCCGAGCTGCTCAGGCTCGGAGGGAAAACCACCCTGCCGCTCAACCTTTCAGCCGAAACTCGGCTTCTGCAGACGTGGCGCAACCGCGTCGCCGGCTATCGGGACACGCTGGAGCAGAAGCGCAGCTCGGTGTATAACGACCTGCTCCTGCTGGAAAACACGCCCGATATGTCCGCGCAGGGCAGACTGCGCATCGCCAAGCGCGTGCGCGACGATCTGTCGGAAATGAAGGCCGTCGTCAACGACGTGGCGGGGAACTACTCGATATACGGTTCAAATCTGGCTCAGTACGCCTATAATATCAGGTACGAAACGCAGAACGCCGACAGGCCGGACGACCAGTACACAAGCGCTGCGATGGAGAAGCTCAACGCCCAGGCCGACAAGCTGCTGGCGGACGAGCTTGCGCAAAACGACGTGGATTTCGACGTGGTGGTCCTTTCCTCCAAGCAGTTCGGCTTTGTCGTGCGCGACCAGGACGGCAAGGCGCTCAAGGGCGTAAAGGCGGAGGTCAAATGCAGCAAGGATACCGCGCGCTCCAAAACGTCCACGACCGATGCCAAGGGGCTTGTCTCCTTCTGGACCAAGGATTTTTTGCCGGATGAGAATAATCAGATCGTCGTCAGCGTTGTGCTGACCATGAGCGGCTACTGCACGCGGGAAATACGCCGTCTGGCTCTGCGCGGCGGCGCGGTCGAGCCCGTCGCGCTGGAGAAGTATACGGGAAAACCCTTCCTGCGCATGGCGGTCTTTGACGACGGCGACATCCTCAGCCAGAAAAAAACCGTGTTTTACAGCGACAAAAATGATGATGTGCATTATTTTGAATTTCTCATCGACGATTTCGCCGCCGAAAAGCCCTCCGGCACGCTGCATCTGTACTATCAGATTCATGGCGAAGACGGCAAGAAGGACAAAAAGGAAGAAAAGCGCAGCTTTACCTCAGGCAAGGTCGTTATCTTTGACGGGGATTACCTGCGCCGGATTGTTCCCGGCTCCGCCGTTTCCCTTGTCATGGAAACGAATGACGGCCAGACCCGCACCTTTGAGATGCAGCTTCAAATCGAAGAGGCCGTGGTGGAGGAACCCCAGTTCATCAACACCAACAGCCTGTCCTTCACCGGTCCCTCGCTCAAGCTGCATTTCCCGGACGACATTCCCTTCTTCGGCGGCAGCGATCTTTCCCTCGCCGTGCCGCAGATTCCCGCCCAGCTCTACATCGACCCCAGCGGCTATATCAAGTTCGCCTACGGGCATGATTTCAGCAGCGATGCGCTGAACTGGAAAAGCGACGATCAAAAGAAAGTCGAGCAGCGCATGGACGACTGGGCGCGGCGGGGAGAGCGCGACGCGCATGCCGTGGACAATCAGGTGGGCGGCGACACGGGCGTGAAGAAAAATATCAACTTTATCGGCGCGACCAAAGCCGCC
>CAVFND010000298.1:0-2245 GCA_963623615.1 Oscillibacter sp. ER4
CCTTATATTTGTCTAATTATACCATATTGTCGGTTGCCTGTAAAATATATTTTCTGAAAAGCGGCGCCTATCCTCTTTGGCGAGGCCAATATACCGTTTCTGCCGCGTGGGACACGCAGCACCTCACATTTCGTCAGTTTTACTGAAAAAGTTTCAGCTTTTTCTGCTGGACAAGTGCAAGGGAACGTAGTATCCTATAAAAAATAAATAAGGAAAACGGATGATTCACCCGCCAAACTGGTCAAACACAACAAAATAAGGAGGAAAGCGCATGGCACATCGGGAAAGCTACGCAGGCAAGATCAACCGCAAGCTGAACAAGAAGCTCCACGTCGTCGAGGTGGCCTCGGGACGGCAGAAGGCCGACCTCGTGCTCAAAAACGCGACGTATGTGAATGTCTTCTGCAATGAGCTCAGCCATGGCGACATCGCCGTGGCCGAGGGCCTGATTGCGGGCATGGGCGAGCACTACGGGGGCGCGGTCGAGATCGACATGGGCGGCAAGCTCGTGCTGCCCGGCTTTGTCGACGCGCACATCCACCTTGAGAGCGCGCTCGTCTCCCCCAAGGAGTTTGCCAACGCCGTCATCCCGCACGGCACCACGACCGTCATCACCGACCCGCACGAGATCGCCAACGTCATGGGCACGGACGGCATTGAGTATATGCTGCAGGCGACGGAAGACTTACCCGTCGACGTTCGCTTTATGCTCCCCTCCTGCGTACCCGCAACGCCGCTCGACGAATCCGGCGCGGTGCTCGACTACCGCGCGATCGACTCGTTCTACGAGCACAACCGCGTCGAGGGTCTGGCCGAGATGATGAACTATGTCGGCGTTGCCAATGGCGACGAGCAGGTGCTCGAAAAAATCGTCGCCGCGCAGGCGCACCACAAGAAGATCGACGGCCACGCCCCCGGCCTCACGGGCAACGATCTGAACGCCTACATCGCCGCCGGCGTCTATTCCGACCACGAGTGCAGCACCGTCGAAGATGCGCTCGCCAAGCTCGAGCGCGGACAGTACATCATGATTCGCGAGGGCACGGCGGCGCGCAATCTCGACGCGCTCCTCCCGCTGCTCACGCCGCAGTATTACACCTACTGCATGTTCTGCACGGACGACAAGCACCCGAACGACCTGCTCGAAAAGGGCCACATCGACTACATCGTGCGCCGTGCCATCAAGGCGGGCGTCGACCCGATCATCGCCGTCAAATGCGCGAGCCACCACGCCGCACGATACTTCCTGCTCAATAACCGCGGTGCGATCGCGCCGGGCTTCCTCGCCGACTTTGTCGTCATCGACAACTTCGATGACGACAACATTCTTGAGGTCTACAAGAGGGGCAAGCTGATGTTCGACGGACAGCGCGTCACGCCGTTTGAAGCGCCCGAGATCGACCCTCGCCTCGTCAAGCGCTCACACGAGACGTTCCACGTCGCGCACCTTGAGGTGAAGGACTTCATCGAGTCCCGCCCCGCGCGCCGTGCTCGGCATGGTCCCCGGCGAGATTGTCACGACCGACGCAGGCTACGCCGAAAAGATCAGCGTCGAGGACGATATCTTGAAGATCGCCGTCATCGAGCGCCACAAGAACACGCACCACATCGGCATCGGCTACATCAAGGGTTACGGTCTCAAGTCCGGCGCGGTGGCGACGTCCATCTCGCACGACAGTCACAACATCATCGTCGTCGGCGCGAACGAGGAGGACATGGCCGCGGCGGCCAACCGCGTCGTCGAGCTCGGCGGCGGCATCGTCGTGATGGACGGCGGCAAGGTGCTCGGCGAGGTCCAGCTTCAAATCGCGGGCATCATGAGTGAAGCGCCGCTCATCGAGGTCAACGAAGCACTCGAAAACGCCAAGGAGCAGGCCTTCAAGCTCGGCGTCTCGCGCGGGGTCGACCCGTTTATGACGCTCTCGTTCATGGCGCTGACCGTCATCCCGGCGCTGCGCCTCACGACGCGCGGCGCGTGTTCGACGTCATCAACCAGCGTTACGTGTGATCTTACATAATATGAAAGGCTCCAGCGCAGTGCGCCGGAGCTTTTTCCAAAAGTTTTGCTTGCAAATGGGCCCTGCATCGCATATAATAATGGATATACTTGCCGGTGTGATGGAATTGGTAGACGTAGCGGATTCAAAATCCGCCGGTGGCGACACCGTGTGGGTTCGAGTCCCACCACCGGCACCATGGCGAGTGTTCTTACAGCATTTGAAAGGCTGTAAGAACACTCGCTTTT
>CAVFND010000299.1:0-2235 GCA_963623615.1 Oscillibacter sp. ER4
TGCCGACAGTATAGCACACAGACGCGCAAAAATCGACAGAAAAAGTCTGTGCAGTGAAGAAAAAACGTGCTATAATCATTCCATCTGTGAAAAGGAGGCCTGTGCGATGCGGCTACTGTTCAAGCAGCGCTTTTTTTCGTGGTTCGACAGCTACGATATCTACGACGAGGACGGAAACACCGTCTTCACGGTCGAGGGCAAGCTCGCCTGGGGGCACTGCCTGCATATTCTGAACGCCGCGGGCGAGCACATCGGCACGGTGCAGCAGCGCGTGCTGACATTTTTACCCAAGTTTGAGCTCTACATCGGTGAGCGGTACTACGGCTGCATCTGCAAGGAGTTCACGTTCTTCACCCCGCGCTTCACGCTTGAGTGCAACGACTGGGAGGTGAACGGCAGCTTCATGGAGTGGGACTACACGATCGACAGCGCCTCGCGCGGCTGCATCGCGACGATCACGAAGGAGCTTTTTCATTGGACGGACACCTACGTTATCGATGTTGCCGACCCGCAGGACGCGCTGGGCGCGCTGATGGTCGTGCTGGCGATCGACGCGGAAAAATGCAGCAGGAACAACTGATATGAGTGAAAAGAGACCTTTGGCGGATGAGATCCGCCCGCTGACGCTCGACGAGGTCGTCGGGCAGAAGCACTTGCTCGGAAAGGGCGCGCTGCTGCGCCGGCTCATCGAGTCCGGCTCGAGCGCGAATATGATCTTCTATGGTCCGTCCGGCACGGGCAAAACGACGATCGCGAACATCATCGCGAACCGCACGAACAAGACCCTGTACCGCCTGAACGCGACGACCGCGAGCTTGCAGGACGTCAAGAGCATCATCTCCGATGTCGGCACGATGATGGCGCCGGGCGGTATTCTGCTCTATCTCGATGAGATTCAGTATTTCAACAAAAAGCAGCAGCAGAGTCTGCTCGAATTCATGGAAAACGGCTCCATCACGCTGATCGCGTCGACGACGGAGAACCCGTATTTTTATGTTTACGGCGCACTTTTGTCCCGCTCGACGGTGTTTGAGTTCAAAAATGTCAGCGCGGAGGAGACCATTCCCGCGGTCGAGCGCGCGCTCGGCATTTTGAAAGAGCGCAGCGAGCTGCCGCTCTCGTGGGAGGACGACGTGCCGCGCGTTATCGCGCAGCAGTGCGGCGGTGATGTGCGCAAGGCCGTGAGCGCGTGCGAGCTTTTATACGAGGCGGCGGACGTCACGAACGGCGAGCTTTTACTGAAAAGTGAAGACGCTTTACAGGTTGCGCAGCGCAGCGCCATGCGCTACGACAAGGGCGGCGACGCGATGTATGACTGCGCGAGCGCGCTGATGAAGTCGCTGCGCGGCAGTGACCCCGACGCGGCGCTCCACTACCTCGCAAGATTTTTGGAGGCAGGCGATCTGGTCACGCCTTGCAGGCGGTTACTCTGTTCGGCGAGCGAGGACGTCGGTATGGCCTATCCGCAGGCCATCGCCATCGTCAAGGCCTGCGTCGACACGGCAATGCAGCTCGGCCTTCCCGAAGCGCAGCTGCCGCTGGCACAGGCGGCGGTGCTGCTCGCCACCGCGCCGAAGTCCAACAGCGTGGTCGAGGGCATCGGTGCTGCCTGGGCAGACGTGAAGGCGGGCAAGAGCGGCAACTTCCCGCGCTGCCTCCAGAATGTCCACGCCGATTCGACCGGCGGCGCGCAGGGGCAGAACTACAAGTACCCGCACGCCTACCCGAACCACTGGGTGAAGCAGCAGTATCTGCCCGATGAGCTCAAAAACGTGCAGTACTATCACTACGGCGACAACAAGGTCGAGCGCGCCGCCGCGCAGTACTGGGAAGCGATCAAGGGGTGAGCATATGGACCTGAGGTTGAACGATATTGTCGAAATGAAGAAGCCGCATCCCTGCGGCGAAAAGCTCTGGCTCGTGACGCGCGTGGGCATGGACATCAAGCTCAAATGCACGCGCTGCGGCCGCGAGGTGATGCTCCCGCGCGCCAAGGCGGAAAAGGGCATCAAGAAAATCGTAGAAAGGGAGGAACCCCATGAATAAGAAGACGAGAGCCGTCGCGATCCTGCTGGTCGCGGTGATGATCTTATCGCTCGTTGCATCGATGGTCATTCCGTATTTGTAAAATACAGCGCGGCAGCGCTGCTTCCATTCCCTGCGCCGCGCAGGGGGACGGATCAAAGGGGATATTCTCTTTCGCAAAAGAGAATATCCCCTTTGGAACCCCAAGAG
>CAVFND010000300.1:0-2230 GCA_963623615.1 Oscillibacter sp. ER4
GTATATCGTAAAGTATTTTTATCCTAACAAAAAATCGTATCCCGAGCAAATTAAAAAACTTTGCCAGCTTGTGGAAGAGCTTGAAACCTTACGGGATGCAAAGCAAATTATTGAGAACTACAAAGCAGAATATCAGCAGTACCTCAGTAATGTCCCTAATTATGTTATGGAAAACGATGAAGCCGGCTTTTATTCACGGCTCGGATTTGCCATCATTGATGAAAGTGTGCTCACCGTAGAGTACAAGTTCTCATATACTTCTAATGGCGGTATGGCACAAAGATCGTTTACTGTACCAATGACAGAAGAAACCATTGCGGACCTTATTAAAGTGCTGGAAAGCAAACTCACTGCAAGTGCCTTTGCGAAAGAGCAACGAACTCTAATGACAAAGAAGTTGCGTGAATTTATCAAAAAGCGTGACAATTTCACTTGCTGTATCTGTGGTAACTCCACCCATATCGAGCCAAACCTATTGCTTGAGATTGATCATATCATTCCTATAGCTAAAGGCGGTCAAACAGTGGAGGATAATCTTCAAACATTGTGCTGGAAATGCAATCGAGCAAAAAGCGATAAAATCATTGCTTAAGACTGCGTTTCCATTTGGCGAGTGGGAACAATTTTCCCACCGCTGAAACAGCATATATAACCAAAGCCCGCAGCGGATCGTTGCGGGCTTTCCTTATTTTCACTTCACTACTTCTTCTCCCCCGCGATCACTTCCACCGCGGTCTCCAGCGCTTTGACCATGAGCTCGAGACTCATGCTCGGCGCGCTGCCGTCTTTGGCCTGCTCTGGCAGGTAGGGGACGTGGACAAAGCCGCAGCGCAGGGTGGGATCGTGCTGCGCGCTCTCGTGCAGGGCGCAGTAAAGGAGGTTGTTGCACACGAACGTGCCCGCAGAGTATGAAAGCTGGACGGGGATGTTCTGCTCGCGGAGGGCGTCGACGATCCTGCGCGTCGGGACTGTCGCAAAATAGGCGTCCGGACCGCCGGAAACGACCGGCTCGTCCGTCGGCTGTTTGCCCGCGTTGTCGGCGATGCGCGCGTCGCGCAGATTGACGGCCACGCGCTCGACACGGATACAGTTCGCGCCGCCGTACTGACCGACGCAGAGCACCGCGTCGGGCCGCAGCTGCTCTAAAAGCTCATGCAGCACTGCGCCAGAGGCGTTGAATTCCGTCGGAATTTCATGCTTGATGAGTTCTGCCTCTCCAATGCGGTCGGGCAATCGCTTTACCGCCTCCCACGAGGGGTTGACACTCTCCCCGCCAAACGGCGTGAAGCCCGTGACAAGTATCTTCATTTGACTGTTTCCTCCCCGATCATCAAGCGGATGATCTCGTTGTCGGTCTCGCGCATACCGTCGCGCGCGATGCCGCTGACGGCGCGGATCGTATTCTCCACGCCCTTGACGATGATGCCGTCGCCGCCGTAAAACTGGCTGTCGTGCCGGTACATCTGCATGCCGAGCAGCCCCGCCTCGACCGCCGAGGCGATCTTCGCCGCGCAGCTCGCCTTCGCCCCGTCGCAGAGCATGCCGGAGTTGATCGCAAGCGCGTTGACGACCGTGTGGGCGATTTCGTCATAGCGTCCGCCGTACAGGTAGCAGATGCCCGCTCCCGCTCCCGCGCCCGCGCTGGTCGCGCCGCAGTAAGCGGAAAGGCTGCCGATGCCCGTCTTCAGATGGATGGTGACAAGGTTCGACACGACGAGCGCACGGTAAAGCTGCTCCTCGCTCGCCCCCAGCTCGCGCGCGTAGACGATGACCGGCAGCGAGGCCGTCATGCCCTGATTGCCGCTGCCGGAGTTGATGACGACCGGCTTTTCGCAGCCGTTCATACGCGCGTCCGAGCCCGCCGCCGCCCAGGCCTTGGCGCGGTTCTGCACGCTGTCGCCGTAGGAATCAAGCAAAATTTTGCCGATGGCTGCGCCGTAGTTTCCTGTCAGGCCCGCCTCGGCGATGGCCGTATTATATTCGATCTGGCGCGCGATGGGCGCGCGGACGTCGTCTAAATCGACCTCGCCGGCAAAGACAATAATATCCTCGACCGTCAGGCTCCTGCGGCTCTCGGGCGGCTGGGCCGCCTCTTCAGAAAAGGGCTTGCTGAGCAGCGCCTCCCCGTTTTTCTCGATGCGCACGACATTCGTGTGGCTGCCGACAATCTGGACAAAGGCCGCGTCCCCGCCCGCAAACACGCGCACCCGAAAGTCGAACGGGCAGAGCA
>CAVFND010000301.1:0-2219 GCA_963623615.1 Oscillibacter sp. ER4
TCCAAGGCTCCTGCCGGCGGTTACCGTGAATTTCTGATGAACGAGGCGCGTTACAGCCGCCTGACCCGCGAGTTCCCCGAGCGTGCGGAGGGGCTCTTCACCCGCAACGAGGACGCGGCCAAGGAGCGTTACGAGCACCTCACCAAGCTCATCGACCTGTACGACAAGCAGTAATTGCTGCTACAGTATTGAAAAAGGAGCACCCTTTCGGGTGCTCCTTTTTTTATAATTTTTGCGTTACTCGCTCAGCAGCTTTTCGCTGATCGTATCCATCTGCGCCTGACTCAGTGTGCCGGTCAATGCGCTGCCGCCTATGCGCACGATGCGCCTGCCGCGCGTTAAGACCCACGAGACGCCCCAGCTGTCGCTTTCGGTATCGAAGGCCTGCCACGTGCGGTCCGCGCCCCACGGCGTGGCGTCCACTTCGCGGTATTCCCAGTTCCGGAAGGGGTGGTGCGTGCGGTAAAAGGTCACCGTGTAGTTCTGGTAGTATTTCAGCTCGCCGTCCAGACAGGCGTCGAACATCGGCACAAATTTCACGTCGGTGACCTCGTAGTTCAGCTCCGGCGCGTCATCCTTATCGCCCGTGCGCATCCTCTGCGCGCCGCGGACCTGATACGCCAGCGGCGAGGATTCCTCCACCAGCCTGCAGGAATAGCGGTCGTAGTCCGTCTCGGTCAGGTCCTGCACGTAGAGCGGCAGCGGATCATCGTAGGCGTAGTAAAGCGACGTCTCGCCGTTGGACCACGTGACCTCGTAGGGCGCGGCGTCTTTGGGCGTCCGGTCGAATTGCCCGTTACTGACGCTGCGCAGGTAGGTAAACGAAAAGAGAAACGAGAGGATCAGCACCGATATCATCGTGATGCCCTTGTTCGCCTCCGCGCTGCCGCCGCGGCGCTTGAGCAGCGCCTTGATCCCCCAAATCAGCGCGTACAGCACGGCAAGGCCTGCAAGGATGGCAAGGTAGCTCCCCCGCCCCTCCTTGTCGCTGTACAAAACGATGGCGCAGCCCATCACCAGCACCAAGAGCGCCAGCATCTGCAGCACGGGGTGCGAACGCGTCGGCAGGAATTTCCCAAGCTTGGCTTCGCGCTTCGCCCTGTGTCGCCAGAGGTAATAGCCGCCAAGCTCCAGCATACACAGCAGGAACAGAAGTACCGAATCCAGAATGGCCGAGAGCGCACTTGAGCGGGAGATCGACGCCGCGAAATCCCTGATAAAGCTCTTGCGCATGTCAAAAAATATCCACAGCGCGAGCGCCAGCATCAAAAACCAGGCGATGAGCTGTTCCTTTTTCATCGACCGGTGCAGCGTTTCCACCTGAAGCGCCGCGTCCGTCTCGATGGGCACGGCGTCTGCGTCTTCGTTGTAGAAGATGTTCATCTGCGCACGGCTCGCAGCCTTGATCCACCCCGCCTGCCCGCAGAAGTCATAGAACGTCAGCTCGCCCTCACTCGGCTTCGTCGGGTCGAACTCCGAGGCCTCGGGGTAGTAGACAACGGAAAAGCGCAGCGCCTGCGGCTCAATGCGCCGATAGCGCCAGAAATAGCCGAGCTTTTCGATGAGCCAGCCCTTCGCCGCCATTTTTTCGAAGTGCCGCTCCATGCCTGTGTGGTCGTAAAACGAATAGAAGTTGTACTCATATTTTGTTTTGCGCATCGGTAGCCCTCGCTTTCTCTCATTTTTCGCCGCCCGCAAGGGGCGTTATCTCTCAAATAGCTTCTCGTAGTCCCGCACCTGCGTCTGCAGGCGCTCCACCTCGTTTTGCAGCAGCGTTTTTCCATCCGCCGTGAGCTGATAGCTGCGCCGCCGCCCCTCTGCGCGCGTTTCGACGATGTACCCCGCCCCCAGAAACTGCTCGAGCAGGTTGTAGAGCGTCCCCGGGCCGACAGCCACGCGCCCGCCCGTCAGCTCGTTCACGCGCGCCATCACGTCCATCCCGCAGCACTCCTCGCGCAGACACAGCAGGATGTAAAACATCTGCTCGGTCAGCGTGCTGAATTTCTCCCGCGCCATCGCCGGCCTCCTTTTATCGATATTCGATATTCTTGAGGAGAGTATATTATCGAATATCGATATTGTCAAGGGGAGATTTTCTTTTTCAAAGAAAGCACCCTCTTTTTCGCACAGGTGCGAGGAAAATGCCGCCTGCGGGCGGCAGGGACAAAGGGGCCATTCTCTTTTGCAAAAGAGAATGGCCCCTTTGGAACCCCAAGAGA
>CAVFND010000302.1:0-2210 GCA_963623615.1 Oscillibacter sp. ER4
TCTTGGGGGATTTAAAGGGGGCTATTCTCTTTTGTGAAAGAGAATAGCCCCCTTTGCCCCTGCCGCTCGCAGGCGGCGTTTTCTTCCTTGCCAAACGACAAGAATTGTTGTATGCTTACATGCATAATGTGAAGCCGTATGGGTGAAGATTCTCTTGGAAATGTTACCGAATGGTAGCATAAATCCGAGGTGATTTCATGTATTTCCAGCGGCTGGAAGACCTTCGAGTTGACAACGATAAGACGCAGATCGAGATCGCCGAATATCTCAATCTGAATCGCAACGTTTATTGGCGATATGAAAAGGGCGAGCGTGAGATCCCTGTGTGGGCGGTCATCAAGCTCGCCGACTACTACCGTGTCAGCACCGACTATTTGCTCGGGCTGACGGACGACCCCGCGCGCCGATGAGGGTGCTGGCGATTTTCTGCGCGGCGTTCGTGGCGGGCATTGCGCTTTCGCAGTATTTACTGCCCTCTCAGTGGGCGCTCATTTTATGCGGCGCGTTTTCCGCGGCGGCGCTTATCATGGGGCTTTGCGGCTGTGCAAATAAGCGCGGGGACTGGGCGAAGCGCGCGTTTTTGTGCGCGCTGGGGCTCGCGTTCGCGTTTGGGTACAACACGCTCTACGCGCACTTTGTCAAAGCGCCGAACGACGCGCTGCTCGGCACGCAGGACACGGCCGAGGTCGAGCTTTTGGGCTATGCCGAGGAGACGAGCCACGGCGCGAAGGTGACGGTGAAGATTTTGAACCGCGGCCTGCCGGGGCGAGCCATCTACTACGGCGACGCGGAGCTCATGGATCTTGAGCCCGGCGCGCATGTGACGGCTGAGGCACTGTTCAACAGCGCGACCGACCCGACGGGGAAGGGGCTGCATCTGCGCAACTTCACAGCCAAGGGCGTTTACGTCCTGCTCTATCAGCGCGGCGACCCGACTTACGAGACCGCGAACGCGGGCGCGCTCAAATATCTGCCGCAGCGCATCGCAAGAACGCTCGGCGAGACCATCGAGCGCAGCTACGGCGAGCGCGAGGGCGCATTTTTGCGGGCGCTGCTGCTGGGCGACAAGAAATATCTCGACGAAGAGGACGCAAGCAACTTGTCCGAGGTCGGCCTTTCCCACATCATGGCCGTTTCGGGCCTGCACTGCTGCTTTCTGGCGTCGCTGATTGGCTTGCTCATGGGAGATAAGCGGAAAAAGCTCCGCTGCGCCGTGACGATCCCTCTCATTTTCCTCTACGCCTTTGTCACGGGCCTGACGCCGAGCATCCTGCGCGCGTGCATCATGATCTCGATGGGCATGATCGCGCCGCTCCTGGGACGCGACAACGACCCGCCGACATCGATCTCGTTCGCGCTGCTGCTCATCTTACTTAAAAATCCGTTCGCCATCGCGAGCATCAGCTTACAGCTGTCGTTTTCCGCAGTGTCGGGTATCATTTGGCTGACGCCGAAGCTCACAAAGCGCGCCAACGGCAAGTACAAGCTCGTGCGCGCGGCGATGCTGTCGTTTTCGACGACGCTCGGCGCGATGGTGTTCTCCACGCCGCTCGCGTGCTACTATTTCGGAACGCTTTCCATCGTGTCGCTTTTGAGCAACTTACTGTGCCTGTGGCTCGTGAGCATCGTGTTTGCACTGGGATTACTTTCGGTGCTGATCGCGGCGGCAGTGCCGCAGCTCGGCGCGGTCTGCGCCTTTGTGCCGACACTCGGCATCCGCGCGGTGCTCGCCATCGCGGGACTTTTGGAGGAGCTTCCATTCCATGCCATCTACTTCAACACCGCGTTTTCCGTCGCGTGGCTTGCGTACGTGTACGCGATCTTCATTGCCTGCGCGCTGGCAAAGCGCGGAAAATACCGCTACTTCGCGGCGGTGGGACTTTCCGTCCTGTCGCTCTTCGCTGCGACGAAAGTCAACGCGCTGCACTACGAGCAGGGCGGGCTGAATGTCGTCGCGCTCGACGTAGGACAGGGGGAGAGCGTGCTGCTGATCTCCGAGGGCCACGCGGCGCTCGTGGACTGCGGCAGCAAAAATTCTTACATCGACGCCGGCGCGATCGCGGCGGACTATCTGCGCTCCGCGGGCGCGACGCTCGACACCGTGGTGCTGACGCACTATCACGAGGACCACGCCAACGGCCTTGCCGCGCTCTTTGCGCGCGTGGACGTCGAGACCATCTACCTCGCCGATATCGACGCGGGCGAGGGGG
>CAVFND010000303.1:0-2205 GCA_963623615.1 Oscillibacter sp. ER4
GACACGGGCACGACGCCATCGAGCCAGCCCTCCGCCGCGACAAGCAGCAGCGACACGCCCAGCACGATGATGACCTTCATGCTGTTGCGGATGCAGTGTGCGCGGGCATAGGCGGTCTCGAAAAAGCGGCTCAACAGCCCCCCGACGAGCGCGCCCAGCGCGACGCCGAGCACGATCGACAACGGAATGCTCAAAAAGTCCGCGGCGTTCGCCTCTCCGCCCTGCGCCGTGTGCAGAAATGTTGTGAACAGCACGATGACGAAGATATCGTCGCACGACGCGCCGGCAAGCACCATCTGCGGGATGCTCTTCGCCGTACCGAGGCCGCTTTCCATCAGCTGCACCATGCGCGGCACGACGACCGCGGGCGACACCGCCGCGAGCACCGCGCCCATGACCGCCGCCTCCGCGCGCGTGACGCCGAGGAAGTACGGCGCGAGCAGCACATAGCCGATGATCTCGCACGTGGCGGGCAGGCACGACATCAAAATCGCCGGACGGCCGACTTTTTTAAGATCGCCCAGGTCGAGCGACAGCCCCGCCTTGAGCAGGATGATGACGAGCGCGAGCTTGCGCAGGTCGGCTGAGATCGACAAAATCGAGCCGTCCAGCACGTTGAGCACGCACGGCCCCAGCAGGATGCCCGTCGCCAGCATGCCGATGATGCGCGGCAGCTTCAGCTTCTGGCAGAGCGCGGCCAGCGCAAGGCCGACCAGGAAGATGAGCGCGAGTGAAGTTAACATAAAGTCCCCCCTCCGGACACAAAAAAGCTGATGCCCCCTGTGACCGATCAAAATCACAGAAGTCATCAGCTTAAAAAGCGGTTTCGGCAGTGCCGCGGGAGAACCTCATTCCCGTTTGCGCAGTATAGCAAAGAGCGGGCAAAAATGCAAGCCCTTTTTCAAAAATCAGCTCTCAAACGTCACCTGATACGCACCCCAGCACCTGCGTGCAGGGGATGACGGCGGCGTTTTCGACCGTAAAGGCCGCCTTTTCATAGTGCGTCGTCTCCTCCTCGGGAATGGCGGGGAGCGTTTTTCCGAGGCTGACACCGTGCGCGCCGTCTGCAAAGTGCCAGGCAAATTCGCAGTCGCAGAATTTCTTGTTTGCTGTGATCTTTTCCGCGGGGCAGCCGCCCTCGATGCCGACGCCGGTGAACGAGATCATCAGCTCCGGCAGCGTGAAAGTCGTCTTTTTGCCGTCCTTGGTAAAGGGAACATCGTCCCACTGGCCGATGTTGACCCAGCCGCGGTTTCCATCCTTTTCCGCGGCGGTGTTGAATTCGAGATACCCCGTCTTGCCGCTGCGCACTTCCGCGTCGATGCGCAGCACCGGATGCAGCGAGATAAAGCCCTCCGGCAGCAGCGCGCGCAGGCGGTCCTGCTCCGCGCCATAGGCCATGACAAACTGTTCGACGGTCATAGTGCTTCCTCCGGTTCCTTCTGCGCCCGCTCCGCGTCCTGCCGCAGCAGGCGCAGATAAGCGTCAAGATAGAGCTTGTGCGTCACGCTTAAAAGCGCCGAGCGCAGCAGTTCCTTTTCGTCCGACTCATCCTGCCCGACGCTCGCGAGGCAGTCACTCGCGCCGAAGACATAGCGGATAAGATTTTCAAATTCCTCGCAGAAGTAGTGATACGCCGTCGGCAGATCGTAGGTCTCGTGCTGGATGCCGATCAGTGCGCGGATGTCGTCCATCGCGACGACGCTCTTGATGCACGAGACGAAGATGAGGTACGCGATACTCTCCGCGCCGTAGGCCTTTTTCTCGGGACCCGGGATGATCTTCTGCTTGACATAATTACTGACCATCGAGGCCGTGATAGGGCTGAGCCCGCAGCCCGTGATGGATTGATTGACATAACGCACGACCTGTTCGAGATACAGCCCCACGTCTGGAATTTCCCCGAGCCGCGGGATGTGAAAGCTGCGGACAGATTCTGCCAAATGGCTGCGCACATTTTCGTCCATAGCCGCTCCTCCGTTCAAACTGCGTTTTCATCATCTTAAACTTTGGCGAAAAAAATGTCAATAAGTTTTTCAAAAACCGATTGACAGGTTTTGAAAATCGTTGTATTGTAGTCGAAGATGATTTCACCTGACAACAGGTTTTTGAATAACCGATTACTTTTTTGGAGGCTTCCCCATGATGAAACTTGTCGCCGACTCCTCTGCCAACCTCACGGCGCTGGAGGGCGTGACCTACCAG
>CAVFND010000304.1:0-2190 GCA_963623615.1 Oscillibacter sp. ER4
GAATACTGCTGATCGTCAAACAGGCTGTTTTCGCTCCTGTTCTGCGGGTCATTGCAGTCTACCGTAATGGTCTGCACGACCTGAGAAGAGCCCTTCTCCACAAGGGCGACCGTGAATTTCGATACCGGCAGGTTGCCCGTGTTCTTGACCGAGAAGAGCAGCGTGGCGTACTCGCCTGCGGTTACGCAGGGATCATAGGAGGCGACGCCGTTGAGGGCGACCGCCGTTTTCAGGCTGAAGGTAAAGCGCACCAGCTTCTGACTGACGGCCGCGGAAGCGTTATTGTCCGGCAACTGGACGGTGTAGTAGCCCGTGCCGTCCATCTGGATGTGCAGGCTGCTGGGCGCCTCGGACAGCTCCACCAGCGTGAAGGGCGCGGTCATGGTGTTTTTTTCGATATCGAAGCGCACGCACCTGACCCGGTAGCCTTCCTTCGTGCCGTCTCCCTCGGGAACGGACACGGTTTCCGTCCAGTACAGATAGGGGATGCCCCTTTCCGAGCCGTCGTTTACGGAAACGATTTTGAAGCTCTCGGCATGTATGGGCACGTCGTAATCGCGGATCACAAAAGTCGATACGTGCCACGCGGTGCGGCTCACGCCCATCAGCCGGTTGCAGGCCGAGCCGTCGTCCGCCACCCCCTTTTTCAGATAGAAGGCATACAGATTCGAGCCTGACCAAACCTTTTTTTCCTTCAGCGCGGTGAAATACGACACGCCTGTATCCAGCGCCTTTACGGTGTTGTTCATATGCAGGGTCAGGGTCGTTTCCTCGTCCTTGATCTGCGCGGCCTCTTTGGATACGTTCAGCCGGTAGAAGCAGGATTTGCTTTTATCATAGTTAACAAGGGTTTTCCCGTTTACGTCCACATTGATCGGGTCCGAGGGGACCAGTCTGCGGGTGAAGGTCTTGTCGATATTGATGCGGGTGGAGGGAGTCTGGATCAGAGTCTCGTTGCCTTTGACGAGCTTATACTCAAACTCGCGCGAAACCACCTGATCGGTACGCCCGTTGGAAGCGGAGTCGACGGCGTATGAGGCGTTGAGAAACCAGTATTGGCTGCCGTTTTGGGTCAGATGAATCATCGGCATGGAAAGAACCGCGTCGTCGTCCCTGGCGCTGTATTCATCCCCGGGCAAGTAGGTGTTGTAGTTTTTTTCTGGACTGAAAATGTCCGCACGACTCAGGCTCAGCGAACCGTCCTTCTCTTCTTGGACTCTCATCACAATAATCGTGGAGCGGCTGGTCAAGAGATTTCCGTCCCCGTTGAATTCGCCGCTGAGCAGGTTGACACCCGCATACATCCCGTCCCCCATGACGGCGAAGGCGTAATCGGTGCTTTTTGCGCGGTATGTGTCTTCGTCAGTGCGATCGAAGGTTCCGTGTTTGGCCGGGTTGTCCAGATTCCACCAGACCAGCTCGGCTTGGCGCTCATCGCCGGTAGGGGTGATCCAGAAGCCGAAGGTGGCGGATTTTGTTTTTTCGTAGTTTTGCAGCGTGACGTACTGGATCTCCTGCGAGACGCTGTCCAGCTGTGAGAACACAACCGTTTCCTCGTCGGCTATGAGACCGTCGCCGTTGGCGGACAGCAGGGTATTCGCCGCGGCGGGGGTGTTTACGCCGGCAGGGAGGTCGGTGTATTCAGTCGCGGCAGACGCACTGCTTTGCTGCAAAGCGCCGTTGGTTTCCGTATCCATGCTCAGGCTGCCCTCATAGATGGATTGCCGCCATTTCGCAATGAGCAGCTGCGCCGTGACCTCTATGCCGAAGGCCACCGCAACCGCCGCGCCGACCTTGGTGTTCAGCTTGAGCTTGGGGATGACCTTGCCGAAGAAGCGCAGGGCGAGGCTGGCCACGCCGCGCACGCCCAAGCCAATGCTTGCGCCCACCTCGGCCAGCAGCTCGAGGGTCGCGCCCATGCCTTTGTTGAACTGGAATTTGGGATTGGAAAGATTTGGCAGATCCGCTTCCAGCCCAAGGCCGAAGGACGCGCCCGCCCCAAAGGTCATATCCATCGCGACAAAGACGGGAATAAAGCCTGCGACGAACGCCTGAACGCCGAAGCCGCCGCTGAAGGCGGCCTGAATGCCGCCGCTGCCGCTGATGTTGATGCTGTTGGTATCGGATTTTATGCGCCCCTGCAGGCCCGCGAAAACGTTCAGGGCGGCTTTGGTCGCGCCAATGAAGTTG
>CAVFND010000305.1:0-2187 GCA_963623615.1 Oscillibacter sp. ER4
ATGGCGAAGCCATGTACACCGCACCCGATTGCGCAGCGCGTGCAGCTCTTCGAGCTACAAACCCGCAATGTGCGGGGTCAAGGGGCAAGGCCCCTTGCGTTCTCTTGGGGGATCTAAAGGGGGATATTCTCTCACGCGAGAGAATATCCCCCTTTGCCCGCACCCTGCGGGTACGCAGGGAAAAGGATGCAGCGCTCACGCGCTGCGAATCCCCCCCGCGCTTGCGCGGCCCCCCTCAAGTATGCTATACTTTGAAAAAAGCATCAAAAGGAGCCCCTTTTATGACCTACCCCTGCCTTGTGCTCGACCACGACGACACTGTGGTCAGCTCCACCGCGACGGTGCACTATCCCTGCTTTGCCGAGTACACGGCGAAGTTTTTCCCCAGGGCGAAGCGCTACACGCTGGAAGAATACGTCCTCAAAAACTTCGACCCCGGCGTCTATGACTTTTTCCACGGCGAGGTCGGCATGACCGAGGAGGATATGAAGCACGAGCAGGCGTACTGGCACGAATACGTCCAGCACCACATGCCGCAGGTCTACGACGGGATGCGCGACATTTTGTGGGGCTACGTGCGAGCCGGCGGCACGATCTGCGTCGTGTCGCACTCGCTCTCGCCGAACATCCTGCGCGATTACCGCGAAAATAAGCTCCCCGAGCCGAAGCTCGTCTACGGCTGGGAAGTGCCGAAAGAGCAGCGCAAGCCCCAGCCGTACGCGCTCTATGACATCATGGAAAAGCTGCACTTCACCGCCGAGCAGATGCTCGTGCTCGACGACCTGAAGCCCGGATACGACATGGCGAAGGCCGCGAACGTCCGCTTCGCCGCCGCGGGCTGGTCGAATGACATCCACGAGATCGAAGCATTCATGCGCCAAAACTGCGATCTGTATTTTAAGACCGTCGAAGCGTTCGGCGACTATCTTCTGCACGGAAAGGAAGCGTAACTATGGCAAAGCGCATCACGAAGATCGTCCTTACGGGCGGCCCTGCGGCGGGCAAAACCACGCTTATAAGCCGCGTGCTCAAGGAATTCAAGCAAGAGGACGGCTGGCGCGTCATCACGATTCCCGAAACAGCGACCGAGCTCATCTCCGGCTTTGGCATCAAGCCGTTCGGAGGCTGCATGTCGATGCTGCAGTTTCAGGACTTTGTCGTCGGCGACCAGATCCACAAGGAGCAGCTCGCCCTCGCCGCGGCGGAGCTCGTGCCGGAGGAGAATATTTTGATCCTATACGACCGCGCGCTGATGGACGACAAGGCCTACGTGTCGGACGAGGAGTTCGCACAGGTCATCGCGCGCTTTGATGGCCGCACCGAAGAGCGCGTGCTCAAAAACTACGACCTGGTGCTCCATCTCATCACCTGCGCCAAGGGCGCGGAGTTTGCCTACGACCTCGGCAACAACGCGCGCACGGAGTCCATCGAGTACGCGCGCGAGATGGACGACCGCACACTGCGCGCGTGGAGCGCGCACCCGAATCTTCGCATCATCGACAACGACGCGAATTTCAACAACAAGATCGAGCGTGCCCTGCGCGAGATCTACCGCGCCGTGGGCGAGGTCGAGCCGATGGCGCAAAAGCGCAAGTACCTCATCGCCATGCCCGACATGGCGGCATTCACGCGCAAATACCGCGCCGCGGCCATCGACATGACGCAGACCTACCTTGCGCTGACGAACCCGAACATCGAGCGCCGCGTGCGCATGCAGAAAACCGGCGCGGAGACGCTGTACTTCTACACCGAAAAGCACCGCATGGCAAACGGCGAAAAATGGGACACCGAGCGCCCCATCTCGCAAAAGCAGTATGAAAAATATCTCCTGGAGCGCGACACGGCGCTCTCGCCCGTGCGCAAGACAAAGTACCGCTTTGTCTTCGCCGACCGCCGCTGCGAGATCGATGTCTACCCCTTCAGCACGGAAAAGGCCGTGCTGTTCCAGTATGGGGAAGGCAGCGCCGCGCTGCCCAGTGAGATCACCGTGCTCCGCGAGGTGACGGGCGATGCGGCTTATAAAAACCGCAAGCTGGCAGCTTCTCAGAAGCTGTGAGAAGTCCCGCGCAAGCGCGGGGGAATCGCAGCGCGTGAGCGCTGCGTGCTTTTCCCCTGCGTACCCGCAGGGGAGTGGGCAAAGGGGGCCATTCTCTCACGTGAGAGAATGGCCCCCTTTAAATCCCCCAA
>CAVFND010000306.1:0-2187 GCA_963623615.1 Oscillibacter sp. ER4
GAATGGTGCAGGACGCGCGGTGGCCTTCCTTGCGGTAGATGCCCGCAAGATAGATCATGTTGCTGCCTGCGGGCGCGATGGCGTACTTGATCTTGTCCTTGCCGCGATGCTCCCATTCGAAATAGCAGGTGGCGGGAATCAGGCAGCGGCGCTGGGCCATGCCGTCTTTGAAGATTGCCTTCTCCGCGGCGGTTTCGCTGCGGGCGTTGAAAAGGAGCTTGCCGTCGGGCAATGTGTAGCCCCAGTGCATGGCATACGCGCCAGGCTGGAGGCTGGGGCTATTGGCCAGCACGGGGACGGTGTCACCGGGACGGATTTCGCCGCTGGTTTTCGCGTCCGGGTTGCGGCGATTGATGGCATCGATGATCTGGCGCAGTTCCTCGGCTGCGTCATCCTCGGCAATGTAATAGCGTCCGCACATGGGTATTCTCCTGTTACTATATATTTGCCCCATGTTCGTGGCAGCCAGCCACAGGCGAGGGACATCTCATTGCCTAAGCTGTACAATGGAAGAGCAATGGTCTGGCGTTTTTCTCCAAGAGCAGCCCGCTCGTGCGAAAGTCAGCCAGCCGACCTTCCATTGTGCAGCGTTCGATTTGTGCAGGTTGAGCGCCCAGTGTGGTCGCTCGAGTCAGCGAACAGATAGAATCGGCGATGGGTAAAGGCGGAATGCCATTGCAGTAACACATCGGGAGGATTTCATATGTTCGCAGTTGGAGTAGATGTTTCCAACGGTCGGAGCACGGTTGCCGTGCTCGGTGCACAGCGGAAGGTTGTCCTGAAGCCGTTCGAGGTTCCGCATACCGCAGACGGCTTTGCTTCTCTGTCAGAGAAGCTGCGCGGATTGAACGGCGAGGCTCGGATCGTCATGGAGCACACAGGGCGGTATTACGAATCCTTTGCCATGAGCATGTACCGCGCCGGCTTCTTCGTTTCCGCCGTGAACCCGCTGGTCATCAAAGACTACCGGGAGGGCGTCGACGTCCGCAAAGTGAAGACCGACAGGGCCGACGCTCTGAAAATCGCCCAGTTCGCTCTTGACAAGTGGGAGATTTTGCCGCAATATACTCCCATGGATACGATTCGTTACAACCTCAAAACCCTGCACCGGCAGTTTCAGCTGGCCAGCAAAACCAGAACCGCGCTGAACAACAACCTGATTGCCCTGCTGGAGCAGAGCTATCCCGGCGCAAACCGTTACTTCGACAGCCCTGTGCGCCCGGACGGCAGCCAGAAGTGGGTCGATTTCGTGGATACCTTCTGGCACGTGGACTGCGTTGCCAGTCTCAGCCGGAGCGCCTTCGTGGAGCGCTACCGGAAGTGGTGTAAGCGGCACGGTTACAATTTCTCCGAGCAGAAGGCTCTTGAATTGCACGCGGACGCCCGGCAGAAGTTTCCGCTGGTGCCCAAGTCCGACACCTGCAGGCTGCTGGTGAGGGAAGCGGTCGCTCAGCTCAGAACTGTCTCCCGCACGGTGGAAACCTACCGCGCCGAGATGAATCGCCTGGCCGCCCAGCTTCCGGAATACGAGACCGTCATGGCCATGACCGGCGTCGGAAAATCCATGGGCCCGCAGCTGATTGCCGAGATTGGCGACCTGCGCCGCTTCGCGCACCAGAAGTCGCTGGTAGGCTTTGCGGGTACCGATCCCATCAAGGACGATTCCGGCGACAGGGTTTCCGAAAGCAAGCCCAGCAGCAAACGCGGCTCTCCCTACCTGCGCAAGACGCTCTTTGTCGTCATGACCATCCTGCTTCAGCTTCAGCCGCAGGATGATCCCGTCTACCGGTTTCTCGACAAGAAGCGATCCGAGGGAAAGAAGTACTACGTCTACATGACCGCCGGGATGACCAAATTCCTGCGCATTTACTACGGACGCGTTCGAGACTGCCTGAAGGCGAAGGGACTCTGGGAACAGCCCATACCGGAATCGGGCAGCTCTGACTGACAGAGCTTGCCGCGCAAGCTCTTGACCTCCACACTGCTCAGGCGGCGCGGTCTGTCAAGGATGCCGCAGGCACGGCGCAGCCGCTCGTCCTTGACGGACCGCGGCGGCTGTGCTACCGTTCCTTTTCGACCGGCGTTTCGGCGGTGGTCTGTTTGGTGTACGCATTTTTTCTCGATTTCACTCCTCAAACTTTTTTCGGTTATGCCTCATTTGGGTCTTGACTTTTTATTTGCAGGCTT
>CAVFND010000307.1:0-2176 GCA_963623615.1 Oscillibacter sp. ER4
TCTTGGGGGTGTAAGGGGGATATTCTCTTTCCGAGAAAGAGAATATCCCCCTTTGCCGCATTCCCCACACGGTGTGGGGATAAAAGGAAGCAGCGCCTGCGGCGCTGCCCTCCCCCCTGCATGATATGCAGAAAATCAAAAAGCGACGGCTTTTTTCAGCCGTCGCTTCTCTCTATTTGTATTACTGCAAAACCTTTTTATTCCCGTGCGTCGCCTTCATGCGCAGCTCCTTGTTGAGGATCGTCTTGCGGATGCGGAGATTCTTGGGCGTGACCTCAAGCAGCTCGTCGTCGGCGAGGAACTCAAGGCACTGCTCCAGGCTCATCTGCTTGGGCGGGACGAGGCGCAGCGCGTCGTCTGAGCCGGAAGCGCGCATGTTCGTCAGCTGCTTCTTCTTGCAGACGTTGACCGTGATGTCCTCCTGCTTGGGGGACTGGCCGACGACCATGCCCTCGTACACGTCGACGCCCGCGCCGATGAACAGCACGCCGCGCTCCTGCGCGTTGAACAGGCCATAGGTGATGGACGTGCCGGTCTCGGACGCGACGAGTGAGCCGGTGTTGCGGCGGGCGAGCTCGCCCTTGTAGGGCGCGTAGGAGTCAAACACACTCGCCATGATGCCCTCGCCTTTGGTGTCGGTGAGGAATTCGTTGCGGTAGCCAAACAGGCCGCGCGCGGGGATCAGGAATTCGAGCTTCATGCGGTTGCCGATCGGCGTCATCTCGGCAAGGTCGCCCTTGCGGGAGCCGAGTTTCTCGATGACCGCGCCGACATAGTCCTGCGGCACGTCGCACACAAGGCGTTCGATGGGCTCGCACTTCTTGCCGTCGATCGTCTGATACAGGACGCGCGGGGGCGAGACCTGGAACTCATAGCCTTCGCGGCGCATGGTCTCAATGAGGATGGACAGCGACATTTCGCCGCGGCCCGCAACGTTGAAGGCGTCCATCGATCCCTCAAGCTCGGTGACGCGGAGCGACACGTCCTTGAGCGTTTCGCGGAAGAGACGGTCGCGCAGCTGGCGGGAGGTGACGTACTTGCCCTCGCGTCCGGCGTAGGGCGAATCGTTGATGGAGAACGTCATCTCAATCGTGGGGGCGCTGATCTTGACGAACGGCAGCGGCTCGACGCACTCGGGCGCGCAGATCGTATCGCCGATCGTGATGTCGCCGATACCGGACAGGCAGATGATATTGCCCGCGGTGGACTCGGCGACGGGATTCTTGGCAAGGCCCTCAAACTCGTACATGGAGACGGCCTTGGCCTTCTTCGGCGCGGCGTCGGGGTCGTGATAGTTGCAGACCATGATCTCCTGGTTCTGTTTGAGCGTGCCGCGCTCGATACGGCCGATGGCCATACGGCCGACATACTCGTTGTAGTCGATGGCGGAGACGAGCATCTGGAACGGCGCGTCCACGTCAGCCTCCGGCGCGGGGATATACTCAAGGATCGTGTCGAACAGAGGCTTTAAGTCCGTGCCGGGCTCGTCGGGCGAATAGGACGCCGTACCGTTGCGGCCAGAGCAGAACAGCATCGGGGAGTCGAGCTGCTCGGGCGTCGCGTCGAGGTCCATCAGAAGCTCGAGCACCTCGTCCACGACCTCGTGGATGCGCTGGTCGGGGCGGTCGATCTTGTTGACGACGACGATGACGCGGTGACCCAGCTCCAGCGCGCGGGAGAGGACGAAGCGCGTCTGCGGCATGGGACCCTCAGCGGCGTCGACGAGCAGGATGACTCCGTTGACCATCTTGAGGATACGCTCGACCTCGCCGCCGAAGTCGGCGTGGCCCGGGGTGTCGATGATGTTGATCTTGGTGTCGCCGTAGCGGATGGCGGTGTTTTTGGCAAGGATCGTAATGCCGCGCTCACGCTCGAGGTCGTTCGAGTCCATGACGCGGTCGACGACCTCCTGATTTTCGCGGTACACGCCGCCCTGCTTGAGCATTTCGTCGACGAGGGTGGTCTTGCCGTGGTCGACGTGGGCGATGATGGCTACATTGCGAAGTTTTTCATTCTGCATAGGTGATCTCTCCTTCCTGCCGCTGGGCAGGGATATCAAATCGTAAGTCTTTAACTGTAATAGTATATTCTGCCGCTTCGTCATTTGCAAGATTTTTTGAAACTTTTTTGTTTCTTTTGCAGAAAAATCAGGAAAAGAGGCTGCCTGTCCTCTCGG
>CAVFND010000308.1:0-2170 GCA_963623615.1 Oscillibacter sp. ER4
CTCGCCGCTGTTGCCGGTGCGCAGCTCTTCAAGCGACTGTTCGGCGTTTTTTTCAATACGCTCGATCTCACGAAAGGCCTCGAACAGCGTCTGTCCGGCATAGGTCAGCGCAAAGGTCGGCTTGCGTTCGAAGAGCGTCAGCCCACACTCGTGCTCCAGCGTTTTGAGATAGCGGCTGAGACACTGGTGCGAGATATAGAGCTTCTGCGCGGCGTGGGAGATGTTCAGCGTCTCAGCCAGCGCGATGAAGTATTGATAATTTTGCAGCATACAGGCAATGACCCCTTCCTTGCAACATTTAATTGCATTATAGCACGAAGTTTGTAAATGAAAAGTGAAAAATAAAAAAGAGGTAAGAAATATGTCGAATTACAAGCCCAACCGCAAGATCCCCTGCGTCTACATGCGCGGCGGCACGAGCAAGGCGGTCTTCTTCCGCGACGAGGACCTGCCGCAGGACGCAAAGGAGCGCGACAAGGTCATCCTCAGCGCCTTCGGCTCTCCGGATCGCCGCCAGATCGACGGCATGGGCGGGGCAAACACCTCCACCAGCAAAGTCGCCATCATCAAAAAGAGCGATCGCCCCGGCATCGATGTCGATTACGATTTCGGCCAGGTAGACGTGATGGCACCCATCGTTGGTAAGACCATGAACTGCGGCAACATCTCCTCCGCCGTTGGTCCCTACGCCATCGACGAGGGCTTGGTAGAGGCCGTCGAGCCGATGACCGAGGTGCATATTTTTAACACCAACACACAGAAGGAGATCATCGCGCAGGTTCCGGTCGAAAACGGCCGCTTCCAGAGCGAGGGAGATTTCGCCATTGATGGCGTACCCGGCACGGCGTCCAAGGTGACGCTCAAGTTCGTTGAGCCGCAGGGTGCGGCTTCCGGCAAGCTCCTGCCTACCGGTCACGTGAAGGATACCATCGAGATCGACGGCAAAGTCTACGAGTATTCCTTTGTTGATGCGGCGAACCCCGTCATCTTTGTCCATCCCGAGGACTTCGGCGTCAAGGGCACGGAGATCCCCTCCGAGTTCAACGCCCTGCTGGACTGCAAGGAGATTTGCCGTAAGCTCGAGATCATTCGCGGTACGGGCGCAGTGCTGCTCGGTTATGCCAAGGATCTTGAAGATGCGCGCATCAACAGCCAGACGCTGCCGAAGATCGCCTTTGCGACGAAGCCCGTTGACTACACCGCTGGCAGCGGCAAGGAGATCAAGGCGGGGAATATCGATATCGTCGGCCGCCTGTTCTCGGTCAATATGAAGATGATCGACGCCTATATGGGCACCGGCGCCATCTGCACCATCACCGCGGCTAACACCCCCGGTACCATCGTCAACGAGATTGCAAGCGAATCGCTCGGCACGCAGCACATCGAGAAGCTGCGCATCGGTCATCCCTGGGGTGTGATGATCGCCCGTGCCGACCTGCGTGAGGACGGTGGCGAGGGAATTAAGTACGGCTATCTGGATCGCACGGCTCGCCGCATTATGGAGGGCAGCGTCTACGTGCGTGACTGAGTGTCTGAGCGAGTGACAAGCTGAATAAAAAAAGGGTCGCCATCTACAATATTTTGTTGCAGCTGCACAATTAAATGTTGCTATCTTATTAGTGTTATATCGTTGACAAACTAACACTGTTAGTTTAAAATGCAACTAACGATGATACAGCAGGATAGAGCGGTAGCTGGAAAAGCACCGCATGGATATGCCTAACAGAATTTGAAAGGAGACTGAATATGGCAAAACAGTACACTGGCGAAGATTGGGATAATCTGAGCGACAAGGAATGGGAAGAAAAGCTCGAAGAGCGCATTGAGGAATTCAACGCCGGGCGCGGCGAGATCTGCAAGCCGCCCGCATCCACCGCGATCATGGACGAGGAGTACAACCGCGGCGTCAACAACCGCGAGGTCACCGAGGACCTGATTCGCCACTTTGCCGACGCCTGCGGCGACCCCAACCCCATCTGGCGCGACCCGACCTACGCTGCCGGTACCCGCTGGGGCGGCGTTTACGCACCCCCGCTGTATGAAACGTGCATCGCCTTCGGCTCCTCCTTCGGCGGCCGTCTGCGCGTGCCCGGCATCCAGCGTCTCGCCGGCGGAAGCAATCACATCTACAACCCCAAGGTGCTCATGCGCCCACACGATACCTTCACCG
>CAVFND010000309.1:0-2150 GCA_963623615.1 Oscillibacter sp. ER4
AACGGCTGCCCAGGCGCCGCGCACGGCGCAAATAATTTTAATCGTTTTTCTGACGACAGAAGGTGAATTGCCGCAAAGCGGCAAGAGAAGCCGCCCTGGGGCGTGTGCGTGCCAAAAAACTCTTCTCGCTCCGCAGTTCACCGCCGCGGCATTACGATTCCCACGCCTGTTTGGCGCGACAATCGCGCCGCTTCCTCGAAATCGGTTCGCTTCATCCGCCGTCGGCGGCGCTTTACCGGTTTCCGTGCGCGCCTTTGGCGCGTGCGCTGCGGCGGAGCGCATCCCTTTCAAATGAGGGACAGCGTCACTCATTTGAGACGTTTACAAACTGTTTACAGTGCGACCTATTGACAATGTGAAAGTGCGGTGGTACACTGCGTTTAGCACTCGAGGGAAAGGAGTGCTAAAGCTACGAAAGGAGCGCGGCGTATGGACTTGACCGAGCGCAAAAAGCAAATTCTCAAGCGCGTTGTCGAGGATTACATCGCCGCGGCTGAGCCGGTCGGCTCCAAGGCGCTGGCCGAGGAGATGGGCGGCTTGGTGAGCTCCGCGACCATCCGCAACGAGCTTGCGGATCTGGTCGAAATGGGCTACCTTGAGCAGCCGCACACGTCCGCCGGACGCGTGCCGTCGCCGAAAGGCTACCGCCTGTACGTCAACGAGCTGATGGAACGCCGCGAGGTCTCCGAAACGGAAGCGGAGGAGATCAACGAGCAGCTTAAAAGCAAGCTCAGCGGCACGGACAGCGTGATCGCCAAGGCGGGGCAGATGGTGTCGAGCATCGTCAATTACCCCGTGTACAGTGTGACAGGCGGACGGCGCGAGGCGAGCGTCAAGCGCTTCGAGCTCATCGCGGTCGATGAAATGAGCTTCATCGTCGTGGTGATGGGCGAGGACAACCGCGTGAAGAGCCAGCTCCAGCGTTCGGATCTCCCGTTCGACAGCCAGCGGCTCGCGGACGTCAAGGAATTGCTCAACACGCACTTCACCGGCCGGAGCGCCGATGAGATGAGTGCAAGGCTGATGAGCCTTTCCGAGCAGCTTTCGCCCGAGTTATTTTTAGTGGTATCCAAAGCGGTCGAATATGCGATCGGCGTGCTCGAGCAGAGCGCGCAGCGCAATGTGGAGACCGCGGGCGCGAGCCAGATCCTCAAGATGCCCGAGTACCGCGATGTCGACAAGGCGCACGACCTCGTGACGTTCCTTGTGGATAACAAGGAAGAGCTTCCCGTGCCGGATGACGGCGCGCCGCTCAAAATTCTGATCGGGCCGGAAAACGTGAACGAGGCGCTCAAAGAGACGAGCGTGGTCGTCGCCAGCTACGATATCGGCGATGGGATGCGCGGTCTCGTCGGTGTGGTGGGGCCCACCAGAATGGACTACGCCACCGTGACGGCGCGGCTGAGTTATTTTGCAGACAGCCTGACGCGGATGTTCGGCAAGAACGAGCTTCCGCCCAAGGAAGAAGATAAGGAGTAAGAAATGGGTAAGAAAGACAAGCAGAACGCGGCGGAGAGCACGCCGGAAAAGAACACGGCGCAGCAGCCGAAGGCAGACGAGGCGGCCAAGACCGCGGAGACCGCCAAGGCCGACGAGACCGCTAAAAAGAGCGCGGAGCCCGAGACCTTCACCGTCACGCGCGAGCAGATGGAAAAGATGGAAGGCCTTGCCAAGTCGCTTGCCGACGAGCAGGACAAATACCTGCGCCTTGCCGCCGAGTACGACAACTACCGCAAGCGCACCGCGAAGGAAAAGGAAAACCTTTACGCCGACGCGAAGATCGACACGATCAAGGCGCTGCTGGGCGTTTACGATAACCTCGAGCGCGGCCTTGCGCAGTATGGCGACGAGGAGTCGTCCCACCGCAAGGGCCTTGAGATGGTGTTCAACCAGTTCAAGGAGAGCCTGACGAAGTTAGGCGTGGAAACGATGGACGCCGTCGGAAAGACCTTTGACCCCGAAAAGCACAACGCCGTGATGCATGTGGAAGACGAAAACTACGGGGAAAACACCGTGGTCGAGGTGCTTCAGCAGGGCTTCACGCTGGGCGATAAGGTTTTAAGATTCGCAATCGTCAAGGTTGCAAACTAAGAGTTCCTCAAAAATGTGTGGCACACATTTTTGAAAGGGCTTGCAGCCCTGTGCAGCGC
>CAVFND010000310.1:0-2146 GCA_963623615.1 Oscillibacter sp. ER4
CGCTGCTCTCGCGCAGCTTTTTGCAGATCACGACCACGACGGGCGCGTCGGGCAAGGCGGTGTACCGCGAAAGAGCCGTCAAGCGCCAGAGCGCGGACGCGGCGCTGTTCCGCAAGGAGCTCGCGCGCTTCACCGCGAGCCCGAACTACATGCTCAACTGCGGCCTCGGCGTGCTGCTCCTGCCGGTCTCGGGCATCTTGCTTTTGTGGAAGGGCGGGGAGGTCGTGTCGCTGCTGAATGCGGTCTTCGCCTCGCACGGCGGCTGTGCAGAGGTGCTGCTCTGCACCGGCGTGTGCGCCATCGCGTCGATGAACGACATGGCGACGCCGTCCGTTTCGCTCGAGGGCAAGTCGTTGTGGCTTGCGCAGTCGCTGCCGGTCAAACCTTGGCAGGTGCTGCGCGCGAAGCTCAAGGTGCAGCTTGCGCTCACGGCCCTTCCGGCGCTCGTGCCGCTTGTCTGCATGGCGTTCATCCTGCCTATGACGGCGGCGCTGCCGCTCGTTTTTATCGCGGCGCTCGCGTACATCCTGTTTTCCGCGTGCCTGGGGCTGACGCTCGGCGTCACGCGGGCGAGCTTTACCTGGACGAGCGAGCTCATGCCCATTAAGCAGAGTCTGGCCGTGACGATCGCGCTGTTCGGTGGCTGGCTTTATGCCATCGCGTTCGCGGGGCTCTATCTCTGGCAGGGGTGGAAGCTCGGCGCGCCGGTCTACCTCGCCATCGCGGCGGCGGTGACGTTCCTCGCGGCGGGGCTTCTTTGGAAATGGCTCAAAACGCGCGGCGCGCGGCGCTTTGCGGTGCTGTAACAGAATAGGAGAAAAAACGAGGGGGAAAGCTGGACGGCTTTCCCCCTCGTTTCCTGTTTTAACTCTCCATGTGCTTGCCGAGAAAGCCTGCAATGGTCTGCGCGAGCTTGTACTCTGTTTCGCCAGCGGCCGACTCGCCCTCGGTGCCGATGAAGACCACGAGCCCGAGCGCGTCGCCCTCGGAGATGATGGGCGCGGCGATGGTCGCGCAGTAGCGGTCGAGCGATTCGGTGACGAACACGCTGCGCTCGCTCGGCACGGCGCGGTAGATGCCGCGGTCCTCCATGATCTGCTCGAGCTGCGGGCTGATGCGCTTGCCGATGAGGTCGCGGCGCGCGCTGCCCGCCGCGGCGATGACGCTGTCGCGGTCGGTCACGGCGACGCTCGTGCCGGTCGACTTGCTCAGCGTGTCGCACAGCTGCGCGGCAAACTCGTCCACGCCGCCCATGAGCGAGTACTTCTTGAAAATGACCTCGCCGTCCTTGCTCGTATAGATCTCCAGTGGGTCACCGTTACCGACAACATTGGCACCGTGGCAAGAATTCTGTTTTGCTATATTAGATTTAGCTAAACGAAATGGATTTTAATTGTGCATAAAGTCAAGCGAACTTACTTAACTCATGCGTATTCACAAGGGTGAAAAAATCACATTTGAAAGGTGAGAAAATGAGAAACAGTCCAGATGCAGCGTATCGTCACTCTGCATCTGGACTGTTTTCTGTTATGTATCGCTGCGCCTTTGCAATGATTGTCCATATTTCTTTTTCTATATGAATGCTCTCATGAAATAGGGGGGCTATAAAAGAAAGGCCATCTCTTATGTTTAGCATGTCCGTATAATCGATGAGATTTGCTTGAAGGTGCCGATGTGTTTTGCCGTATCGGATTCGAATACCGTCTGACACAGAGCTGGAAATAAAGTAAGATGCGATCAGCCCTTCAATCAGTGCAGTTTCCTCCATAGTAAAGTACATTTGCATTCTCCTCCTCTACAACACTCATATATAGTAACGCACCGCTCTCTCAAACACAAGATATTTATCTTCCGATTGGTTAATTGCTGACATTATTTGAATAATCTGTTTTCTTACGGAGCTATTCATGAAAGGCCGAGAGGAAGGTTCTCATAGGGTTATGTATCATGCAAAACAAGCGGCTCGATCAACATGAACCGAGCCGCTTTGGAGGAGATTAAACCGGAAACTATAAAACATATTGTTATATAATGTGCTCCAGATGCTTATTGATTTGCCTACTGATGCTTCCTACAAAAATGGCAGCCGCAACGGTTCCTTCTCTAACACCATAAATCCCATGAAGAAACATTGCTGACAATATGC
>CAVFND010000311.1:0-2141 GCA_963623615.1 Oscillibacter sp. ER4
CGGGAACAGCAGCGCCGCCGTCGCCGCGGGGATGCAGATGAAATAGAGGAAATTGTCGAGCAGCCTGCTCGGCTTCCACGTGTGCAGCGCGATGAGGAAAATGTTGATCGAGCACAGGTGCAGCGGCAGGTATTCCCACGCAAAATTTCCGCCGATCTGCAAGCCGATCTGCTTGAACGCCTCGTCCGCGAGAAGAAGAATCGCAAAGAGCTTTCGCAGCTGCGCCCGCTTCTTCTTGTCCGCTTCCTTGTAGAGCTTGCAGCTCAGCGCGGCGAAGCTGACATACAGCGCAAGCGTCACCAGATGCCGCGCGCCTAAGAGCGAAAAGCCAAAGCCCTCGCCGATCGTATCCACCGTATCCCAAAAGTGCTCCACTTGATCCAGCCTCCGCAATCTTTTTTCCGCGAACAGCATATCATACGGCGGCCAAAATACTTCTGAAATCTTTTTTAAGATTTCAGTATCCCATCCGCAGCCCCAGCATCTCGCCGCTGCTGCCGCCGCGGTACACGCCGTTTTCGATCACGCGCTCGCCGAGCACGAACACCTCGTCAAAGCCCGTCGCGGGCACATTGGGCCGCGCGTACGTGCCGTGCTCGTGAATATTTTCGGGCGAGAAGAGCAAAAGGTCCGCGTCCATACCCACCGCGATAACGCCCTTTTTCTCAAAGCCGAAGCGCTGCGCCGCATGCCCCGTCACCTTGTGCACAGCCTGCTCAAGCGTGAGCACGCGCTCCTGCACGACGTATTTTTCGATGAGCCGCGCGAATGTGCCGTACACGCGCGGATGCACGCGCCCGCCGCTGGGGTATGTCGCATCCGAAATGACGCCCGAGAACGGCGCGCGCAGGATGTCCCGCACGTCCTCCTCGTCTGAAATGTAGTCGATCATTCCCGTCTCGCACTGTTCCGCCGCCAGCAGGTCAAAGAGCGCGTCGAACTGGTCCTTTTGAAGCGTCCGCGCGATCTCGGCGACGGCTTTTCCCTCAAAGCGGCGGTATTCGTCCGTCCGGAGCCCGATGGTGACCACGTTGTCAAAACCGACGAGCAGCGTGATGTTTTCAAAGTCGCTGCCCGTCTCCATCCGCGCGCGCATTTTCTTTCGCGCGGTGGGGTCGAGCAGGCGCTTGGTCAGCGCCTCCGTGCCGCCCTCCTGAAATTCCGGCGGCAACACGTGAATGAGCTGTGTCGATCCCGCGGTGTAGGGGTACACGTCGCACATGACATCGAGCCCGTCCTGCCGTGCCTTTTCAATGAGCGAGAGCATTTCCGGTACAGCCTTTCGCGCGTTGCGTCCCCCGATGGCCTTGAGATGGCTGACCTCCAGCGGCGTTTGCAGCGCGCGGGCGACCTCGAGCATTTCGCGCAGCGCATCAACGACGCCGTCGCCCTCCTGCCGCATGTGGACGCAGATGGGCACGCCGCTCCGGTGCAGCGGCGCGAGCGCACGAATAAGCCCGTCGGTCGAGTAAAAGATCTCCGGCGCGTAGCCAAGGCCGAGCGACACGCCGCACGCGCCGTCGGCGAGCGCCGCTTCCATGTGATAGTGCAGATCGCGCAGCTCGAGCGGCGACAAGTCGCCTGTCACAAAGCCCGCCGCTCTCGTGCGCAGCGTGCCCATGCCGATGAGCTCTGCGCACGAGAGCGGCAGTCCCCGCCCCTGCGCCGCCTTGAAATAGCTGTCGATGGATGCAAAGCGCAGCTCCGGCGGGATGTTCCCCGTGATGGGTGCAAGGTATTTCGCGCACTCGTCCGCGTGCGCGCCGGAAAGCGGCGCGAGCGACATGCCGCAGTTGCCGTTCACAAGCGTCGTAAGGCCCTGGCAGAGCTCTGCCTCGCCAAAGCCTTCGCGGAACAGCGCCGCGTCGGCGTGGCGGTGCATGTCGATAAAGCCCGGCGTCAGGACGCGGCCCGCGGCCTCGATCGTCTCGAACGCCTGCGCGTTTGATAAATTCCCGACCTCTTCGATCATGCCGTCTAAAATGCCGACGTCCGCTGTGAACGCCGCTTTTCCCGTGCCGTCGACGATCTTCGCGCCGCGGATCAACGTATCCAGCATGTATATCACCTCTTTTTTGCAGTCTACCCAGCCATGAGCAAAACTCCAAAAGAGTAGTAATTGCAATGGTTCCCGGCCATGG
>CAVFND010000312.1:0-2136 GCA_963623615.1 Oscillibacter sp. ER4
CATAATCGACAACGGGCCGCTTCGTGATGACGACACCGGCGGCGTGCGTTGAGGCATGGCGCGGCATGCCCTCGAGTGAGCGCGCCGTGTCGATGAGCTTTTTCACCTGCTCGTCGCTCTCGTACTTTTCGCGAAGCTCCCGCGAGATGCGCAGCGCGTCATCGAGCGTGACGTGTGGCCCTGCGGGGATCAGTTTGGCGATGACGTCGCAGTCGGCATAGCTCATGTTGAGCACGCGGCCCACGTCTCGGATGACGCCGCGCGCGGCCATCGTGCCGAACGTGACGATCTGGGCGACGTGGTCGTCGCCGTACTTGCGGCGGACGTAGTCGACGACCTCACCGCGGCGGGTATCGCCGAAGTCCATGTCGATATCGGGCATCGACACGCGCTCGGGGTTCAAAAAGCGCTCGAAAAACAATCCGTATTTCATCGGCTCGATGTCCGTGATCGACAGGCAGTACGAAACGATACTGCCCGCCGCGCTGCCGCGCCCCGGGCCGACGGGAATGCCGACGCTCTTGGCGTAGCGCACGAAGTCAGAGACGATCAAAAAGTAGTCGACAAAGCCCATGCGCTCGATCATGTTCTGCTCGTATTCGAGCTGCGCGCGCTGCTTCTCCGTCCCCTCGCCGTAGCGCTGGGCGAAGCCGTCGGCGCAGAGCTTTTTAAAGTACGTGAGCGAGGTGTAGCCCTCGGGCACCTTGAATTCCGGCAGGTGGTACTTGCCGAATGTGAACTCCAGATTGCAGCGCTCGGCGATCTTGTCGGTGTTTTCGACCGCCTCGGGATAGTCGGGAAACAGCGCCGCCATCTCCTCGGTCGAGCGCAGGTAAAAGCGCTGCGGCTCGTAGCGCATGCGGTTCTCGTCGTCCACGGTCTTGCCGGTCTGGATGCAGAGCAGCACGTCGTGCGCGTAGGCGTCCTCTTTCCTGAGGTAGTGCGCGTCGTTCGTCACGACGAGCGGGAGGCCCGTCTCCTCGTGCAGGCGCAGGATGCCCTTGTTGACGATGGCCTGATCGCGGATGCCGTGGTCTTGCAGCTCCAAATAAAAGTGCTCGGGTCCAAAGATATCAGACAGTGTCAAGGCATATTCCTTGGCGCCATTGTAGTCGCCGTTGCGAAGTCTCCTCGGAATTTCACCGGCAAGACATGCCGAGAGCGCGATGAGGCCCTTGGAATGCTCACACAACAAATCTAAGTCAATGCGCGGCTTGATGTAAAAGCCCTCCACGTGCGCCATCGAGACGAGGTAGGAAAGATTGCGGTAGCCCTCCTCATTCTCGCACAGCAGCACCAGATGGCGGGACTCGCTGTCGAATTCATGCTGTTTGTCAAAACGCGTGCGCGGGGCGACGTACACCTCGCAGCCGATGATAGGCTTGATGCCCTCAGCCTTGCAGGCGCGGTAAAAGTCGACCGCACCGTACATCACGCCGTGGTCGGTGATGGCACAGGCGGTCTGCCCCATCGACTTGACGAGCTTTGGAAGGTCGCGGATGCGGCACGCGCCGTCGAGCAGGCTGTATTCGGTATGGACATGTAAGTGGACGAACGACATGGCGCGCTCCCTTCTATTCTTTCTCTTCTTTTGCAATCTCCATGAGCTTTCGAATGCGGTGGTTGAGGCACGACTTCGTCAGCGGCGGGTCGAACGTCGCCGCAAGCTCGGAGAGCGTCAGCTCGGGCTGAAGCAGCCGCGCGACGGCGACCTCCTGTAACTTGACCGGCAGGTCATTGATCGCGCCGGACTCGGTCAGGCGTGTAAAGGCTTCTACCTGTTCACATGAGGCCAGTACGGCCTTGTCGAGGTTTGCCGCGTCGCAGTTCACGCGCCGATTTACGGTGTTTCGCATTTCCTTTTCGATTTTGGCCGACATGATCTCCAGCGCGCGCCCCGGCGCGCCGATCAGCGTCAGCAGGTCTTCAATATGGGTGCTGCTCTTGAAGTATGTAATGAGATTATTCTGCCGCATGACGTTTTTCGGCTCAAAGCCCATGTCGCGCAGCAGTGCCTCGACCTCACGCCCCGCCTGCACATGCGAGGTCGCAAGCTCCAAGTGATAGCGCTTGCGCGGGTCGGTCACGCTGCCGCCGGACAAAAACGCCCCGCGCAGGAACGACGCCCGACAGCAC
>CAVFND010000313.1:0-2124 GCA_963623615.1 Oscillibacter sp. ER4
CACAAATCCGAAGTAGACGGAGATTGCGTAGGGGTAACGAATCGCAGGCAAAGCGACAGCGAAGATAGAAGCAAACCAAATCGTTTAGATACACCACTTGGCAGGCACTCCCACTCCGGAGGCACAAAGGTCATTCGAGCCCGAGACTGCCAATCTAAGCCTTTCTCTTGGGGTTCCAAAGGGGCCATTCTCTTTTGCGAAAGAGAATGGCCCCTTTGATTCGCTCTCCCACGGTGTGGGGGACAAAGCTACAGCGCTGCCGCGCTGCGATAAAACCCCCGCTGCGCGGGACGCGCAAAAAAAGGCAGCCTTTCGGCTGCCAATTTTTTCAATCCACCGTGCGCATGAAGGACGTCGATCCCTTCTGAAATCTCACATCCAGCTTCACGCGGTCGGCGCGCATATAGCTCGTCGTGTATTCATAGGTGTGCCCGTTCTCGGTCGTGGTGCGGCGCTGGTGGAAAAACGCCGCCGAGCCCGGCGCGCAGTGCAGAAGCTGCGCCTCGTGCGGCGCGAGCACGACGGCCTCGTACGTGTCCGACGCGGAAAACGGGATGACGCCGACGTGGTAAAGGAGACTGTAAAAGCTGTGCGTCTCCAAAAGCTCGCGCGTCAGGTTCGGGTAAATGTACTCGGGATAATAAGAGGTCTCCAAAATGAGCGGCTCGCCGTCGACGTTTCGCACGCGCGTGAAGCGATACACTTTCACACCCGGCTCAAGGCCCATGAGCGTCACGATCTTGGGAGAAGGCGTGATGACCGCGAAGTCGACCAGCGTGGATGACGGCGTTTTGCCCAGCTGGGAAATTTCCGTCGTGAACGAATACTGCACGCCCTTGCGGCGGCTGTTCGGGTCGGTGACGAACGTGCCCTTGCCGCGCTTGCGCACGACGTAGCCCTCTTCTTCCAGCGCGCCGATGGCCTGACGGACCGTGTTGCGGCTGATGTCGTACGAGCGGCAGAGCTCGGCCTCGCTCGGCAGCAGGTCGCCGACCTTGAGCGCGCCGGAGGTGATGCTGCGCTTGATGATGCCCATGAGCTGGGAGTAGAGCGGAATTTCACTGTCGAGCGACAGGGGATTTTTCAAAATGGGATTGCCCGCCATGACGAAAACCTCACAAATATGTTTTGGAATATTCCTATCATACCACATATCTTTGAGATGTTCCAGTACCTTTTTGCAGTTTCTCTCTCATTTTGTGCGAAAAAGCGGGGAAAAAGGCGGCCCGAAGGCCACCTTTTTGAGCGTTGACCGCTTCAGTCCAGAATTTCCTGCACGCCGGTCTTGATGCTGATGCGCACGGAATGTGTCACAAGCGGATCGTCTGACTTCTCGTGGTTGATATCGTAAACGGCGGTGGTGTAGACATAGCCGTCGCGGATCTCAAGAGAGGAGTTGACGGAGGTGACGTAGGTGCCGTCCTCTGTGAGAGCGCTGCCGTAGAACCAGTCCTTGTCACCGAATTTCGTGAACGTTCTGCCGCAGTCATAGGAAATGGACAGGTTGTTTGGCGTGGGCATGAAATAATCCGTCATCACGATAATGTCGCCGCTGATGGCGATGGCGTTGTAGCCGTTGATCGAGCTGAGCTTCTTGCCGTCCGTGTCGTAGAGATCGGTGATGAATGAGCCCATTGTCGCACCGCCGATGTGATAGCTCATCAGGATGCGGTTGTCCTGCGCCGAAAGGCTCGCGCTGACGGGCGTATCATAGTCCAGCGGCAGATCGCCCAGCGTCTCCACGCTGCCGCCATCGTGCCAGCGATAGAATTTGCCGCCCGCGGTGTACCAGAGGTAGCCGCCCAGATCAACATAGCTGTCGGCGGACTTGATGAGCGAGTCGCGGCTGACGGCGTTCGTCGTGGTGGCCGAAGATGCGTCGGATGTTTCGGTGCCAGACTGGGCGCTGTTGAACCACGCGAGCATCGCGTCGTAAAGTGTCGCATAGTCGCCGAAATTGCTGACGTCGTAGTAGCGCACCTCGTCGCACTGGTAGAGCATGACATTCGAGCCTTCATAGAAAGCGAAGTGCGAAGCGTCGTTGTTGCTGAGCCAGAGCTCAAGCACTTTCCCGGTGCGAGGCGGAACAAAGCTGCTCAAAGAAGACGGGTCAAATTGGGTGTG
>CAVFND010000314.1:0-2098 GCA_963623615.1 Oscillibacter sp. ER4
TTTCCATGCTGATTTTGATGCCAGCCCCCCTTGCCAACGATTTTGTTACACATACTTTTAGCAAAATTCACTTGAAAATGATGGCAAAGTACGTTATACTATGTATGGGGAATTGTTTCCCTTTATGTGTTTGTGTTGTTTTTCCTTTCCATCGCATGGAAAACCGGGGCGAATGCCGGATCGGCATTCTGCCTGAAGGGAGGTGGGCATAGAATGTTTCAAGTAGGAGATAAGGTCGTGCACCCGATGCACGGAGCCGGTGTGATCGACAGCATTGTCCGCGAAAAGATCAGCGGCAAGTCAATGGAGTTTTACGTCTTCAAAATGCCCATTTCCGGGCTGACGCTCAAGATCCCTACCGAGAATTCCGCGGCCATCGGCATCCGCGCCATCAAGACAAAAAGCGAGATCGAAGAGGTCATCGCGCGCATTCCCAAGCTCGGCGTCGACATGACGGCGAACTGGAACCACCGCTACCGCGAGAATATGGATCGCCTGAAAAGCGGCGATCTCGACGAGGTCAGCGCCGTCATCAAGGCGCTGATGCATCGTGACAGCACGCGCGGGCTTTCCAACGGTGAGCGCAAGATGCTGCACATCGCCAAGCAGATTCTCGTATCCGAGATCGTTTTGGCCGAGGATGTCGAGTATCCCGAGGCCGAGGGGCGTGTCAACGCTGCGATGCTGTTAAAGGAGAGCGATTGAGTCCATGAGCCTGCTGCAAAAGATGTTCGGCAAGCGCCCAAAGCGCACGCACCCGTACTGCGCCGCGCTCATCGCGGCCGCCGGAAGCTCCACGCGCTACGGCGGGGAGAACAAGCTGCTGCAACCCCTTGACGGCATTCCCGTGCTCGTGCGCACGCTGCTCACGATCGACCGCGTGGAGGGCATCGACGAGATCGTCATTGCCGCGCGGGAGGACGAGTTGCTGCCTTACGCCGAGTTCTGCAAGACCTTTGGCCTCAGAAAACCCGTGAAGGTCATTGTCGGCGGCGCAACGCGGGCAGAGTCTGTGCTGCGCGCGGCGCTCGAGGCTTCGCCCGAGGCAGAGTTTTTTGCCGTGCAGGACGGCGCGCGTCCACTTGTCACCGTCGAGCTCATCGACGACGTGCTCGACGCGGCGCGAACCTATCTCGCCGCAGCGCCCGCTATTCCGGTGCGCGACACCATCAAGGTCGCGCACGACGGTATCGTCGAGCGCACGCCCGACCGCAGCACACTTTTCGCCGTGCAGACGCCGCAGGTTTTCGCCGCCGATCTTCTGAAGGCGGCGCTCCAGTCCGCGATCACGGACGGCGCAGCCATTACGGACGATTGCTCCGCTGTGGAGCGGATGGGCAAGGAAGTTCACTTGACAGCTGGCAGCGAGGAAAACATCAAGATCACCACGCCGGTCGACCTTGCGATCGCCGAAGCAATTTTACAGCGCAGAGGGGAATGAACCGTTCCCCTCTGCCTTTTCTTGAAGAAAGGACCTAAGTCTCATGACGAATTTACGCATCGGGCACGGCTACGACGTGCACCGCCTGGCCGAAGGCCGCGCACTCATTTTAGGCGGAGTCGAGATCCCATACGAAAAGGGCCTGCTCGGTCATTCGGACGCCGACGTGCTGACCCACGCCGTGATGGACGCGCTGCTCGGCGCGGCCGCGCTCGGCGACATCGGCAAGCTCTTTCCCGATTCCGCCGACGAGTTTGCGGGCATCTCGAGCATGGAGCTGCTGCGGCGGGTAAGGCTGCACCTCGCCGCCGCGGGGTATGACGTCGTCAATATCGACGCGACGATCCTGGCGCAGGCGCCCAAGCTCGCGCCGTACCGTGAGCAGATGCGCGCGAACATCGCGCGCGAGCTACAGATCGACGTCTCGCGCGTCAGCGTAAAGGCGACGACCGAGGAACACCTCGGCTTCACCGGCAGCGGTGAGGGGATGGCCGCCCACGCCATCGCGCTGCTTGAGCGCGCGGACAACTGAATCAAAGCCACTTCAGACGGACGCTTTTATGAGCGCCCGTCCCTTTTCGCCCGCACACTGCCGCCGCGCACGCATATCATGCGGTGAGGGGGAATCGGTATGGACTATTATCTCTTTGCCGCACG
>CAVFND010000315.1:0-2078 GCA_963623615.1 Oscillibacter sp. ER4
CAGTGAGCGTCTCGCACGCTCGAATAGCCGTCAGCCGGTACGTCCGGTGCGTTCCGGCATGCGCATGGGCAAAGGAAAGCCGATGCGCCGCTCGTCTGTCAAGCTGAACTACCGCATGGTGCTCTGCATTGCCGTGCTGGTACTGCTTTTGCTGACGATCATCTTCGGCGGTCTGTTCAAGTCCCGCGGCAGCAAGATCGCGGACCTGAATTCCCAGATCGAAACCCTGAATAAAGATAAGGACAACCTGTCCGCACAGATCGGTGCGCTGACGCAGGAGAATCAGACCCTGCAGAGCAGCATCACCGCAACGCTGCCTGCGGCCAAGACCGCAGAGACCAACAGCATCGTGGATTTGATCCCGATCCTGAATGACGGCGTTTACGTTGTACAGAGCACAGGCTCGCAGCTTCGCTACATCAGCGTTCCGAAGGGTTACCTGCAGGACAAGCTGGGCGAGTACCGCGACGATGCCTCCGGCTATGCCGCATCCACCGGCGATGCACCAATCTGCCAGTACTATGTACTGTTCACCGACCGTGTGATTGGTCTTGCAGAGGGCGACACCGGCTTTGTCAGCACGGACCGCAGCGCGACCGGCTCGACGAGCACGATCCCGTCCGGTTTCTATGACTTTGTTGCTTCGTTCTTTAATAACAGCAGCAGCACGGCTTCCGGCAGCAGCTCGAGCGACAGCAGCACTTCGGATAACTCGGACAGTTCGGACAACAGCTCCGACAGTTCGTCTGACAGCAGCGCGTCTTCCGCATCTGCGGATGCAAACGCATAATCTGCGAAAAAATTTCAAAAAAACAAGAGGCATGGACTTGACAGTTCGTGCCTCTTGTGTTATGCTACTAAAAGCCGCATTGTGCATAGGCTTTTGTGAAGTGTGTATCAAACGATGCACCGCCGTGCCAAGCGTGACTCTACAACGAAAGAGAGGGAAAACACATGTATGCCATTCTGAAAACTGGCGGCAAGCAGTACAAGGTATCTGAGGGCGACGTAATCTACGTTGAGAAGCTCGGCGTTGAGGACGGTGCTACCGTATCCTTTGACGAGGTTCTGGTAGTAGGCGAGGGTGATTCCATCACCGTAGGCGCTCCTTACGTTTCTGGTGCGGTTGTAACCGGCACGGTTGAGAAGACCGGCAAGGGCAAGAAGATCAACATCTTCAAGATGAAGCCGAAGAAGGGTTATCGCCGTCGTCAGGGTCATCGTCAGCCGTACACCAAGGTGACCATCGCGTCCATCAAGGCGTAAGACCGTGACCAAAGTCACTTTTTCGCTGCAGGAGGACAAAATCCTCTTGGTGGATATTCTCGGCCACGCAGGCTATGCGGAGGAAGGGGAAGATATCGTTTGTGCAGCGATTTCCAGTGCGGTCATGCTGACGCATGCGCTGCTGTATGATGTACAGCATATTCCGGTCGATACTCTCATCGAGGACGACGGAGCGCATATCCGCTTTACACTGCCGAAAGGCGATGTGGAACGCGGACAGGATGCACTTTGTGCTCTAAAGCTGCATTTTTCCGAACTGGAACAAAACTATTCTGATTTCTTGAACGTAATGGAGGTGCAAGCAGATGCTGAAGATTAGCTTACAGTTTTTCGCTCATAAAAAGGGCGTTGGTTCGACCAAGAACGGTCGTGATTCCGAGTCCAAGCGACTGGGTGTAAAGCGTGCAGACGGCCAGACCGTACCGGCAGGCAACATCCTGGTTCGCCAGCGCGGCACCAAGATCCACCCGGGTGTGAATGTTGGCCGCGGTAAGGACGACACCCTGTTCGCAAAGGTTGAGGGCGTTGTTCGCTTCGAGCGTCTGGGTAAGGACCGCAAGCAGGTTTCCGTTTACCCGCAGTAATTATAGCGTTGCGTATAGGGGGCTTCAAAAGCCCCCTATGTTCAAATTCCGGTTCCTTACGAAACCGAAATTTGATACCCGAACGACGCGATCCAAGATCGCTGGGTCGGGGTATCAAATTACCCGGCAAAGCTGGGCAATTTGATGTGCGCCGTAGGCGCACGGATTGAATGCCGCCGTGGAACGGCGGACGCCTGCGGGCGGGCC
>CAVFND010000316.1:0-2052 GCA_963623615.1 Oscillibacter sp. ER4
CCGCATGCTCGGGGTCGCCTGCGGCGATGTCGCACTCAATGAAGTTGGAGATGCCGATGAAGCCGGCGACAAACGGGTTATCAGGCTTTTTGTAGATCTGCACGGGCGAACCCACCTGCATGATGTGACCGTCCTTCATGACCGCGATCCGATCGGAGATCGCCAACGCCTCCTCCTGATCGTGGGTCACGTAGATGGTGGTGATGCCCAGACGGCGCTGCAGCTTTTTGATGACCGTGCGCATCTGCACGCGCAGCTTGGCGTCCAGATTGGACAGCGGTTCGTCCATCAGCAGAACGCGCGGCTCAATGACGAACGCGCGGGCCAGCGCAACGCGCTGCTGCTGACCGCCGGAGAGCTCATCGGGCATGCGGTCGCGCAGTTTTTCGATCTGCACCAGTTCCAGCGCCTCGTTCACGCGCTTTTTGATCTCGGCGGCGGAGCGCTTCTGCGCCTTCAGGCCGTAGGCCACGTTGTCAGCCACCGTCAGGTGAGGGAAGATGGCATAATTCTGAAACACCATGCCGATGCCGCGCTTGTGGGCGGGAACGGCGTTGATCACTTGATCGCCGAAGGAGATCGTTCCCTCGTCCACGGTGTTGAAGCCCGCGATCATGCGCAGCAGGGTCGTTTTTCCGCAGCCCGACGGGCCCAGCAGCGTGAAAAACTCGCCGCTCTCAATGTTCAGATCGATCCCGGCAACCGCGGTAAAATTGCCATAACGCTTGACCGCACTCCGGATGTTGACGTTGTGGCTCATGCCCAAGGCACCTCCCATGATGGTATATGAAAAAACGGCTTCCGAACGGTCGCTTTCCCGCCCTCGTGCGGGCGCAAAAAACGATACAGAGCCGGCAGGTGCTTCCCGCCGTTCTTATCTCAAAAATGGGAGAGACGTTCAGGGAAGATCCCCCAGACCGTGCCGCAAGTCAAATTCTTTTGACTTGCGGCGAAAAAGAAATGACGGAACCGCGGGAAGCCGACCGTCCGGCTCCCCGCGGGGCGAATCGATTATTCGGTTACCATATCCTGCCACTTTTCAAGGATTTCTGCCTTGTTGTTGGCAGCCCAATCGAAGTCGTAGTCGCACAGATCCAGCTCACTCAGCTCGCACAGACCCACGGGCACCATGTCGCTGCGCACGGGACGGCGCTTCCAGTTTTCGTTCTGCTCCTTCTGGCATTCAAGACCGGTCACGAAGTCCACGAACAGCTTGGCGTTGTCGGGATTCGGGCAATCCTTGATGATGGCCACGCCATCGGGCACGGCGCTGTTCTGCTTGGGATACACGAAGTTCACAGTGTCATCGCCAGCGTAGAGCACGGCAGACTTTTCGATGGTCACGCCGATGGCGTATTCGCCGGTCTTGACCAGCTTATGGCAGTTGCCGGAGGAGGACTGAATCTTGCCGTCCAGGTTCTCGATGAACTTGTCTACGTAGTCCCAGCCGCCGTTTTCGGGGCCGCCCGCCGCGAAGATCATGGTGCACAGCTGCGTGAACGCAGAGCCGGACTTGGCGGGAGAGGTGAAGGCGATCTTGCCCTTCCACTTGGGATCAAGCAGGTCTTCCCACGTCTTGGGGGCTTCTTCGTCGGTCACCATGGTGCGATTATAGAAGATTACCATGGGCAGGGGGCTTTCGCCGATCCACTTGTCGTCCTTGTCCTTGTACGCATCGGCGATCACGTCGTCGTTGGCGCAGACATAGGTATCAAAGTAGTCCTTGAAAGCGGCCAGGGAATCGGCCCCGCCTCCCCAAAGCACATCCGCGATGGGATTGGCAGATTCGGCAGCCACGCGGTTGAGCAGCTCGCCCGTACCGGCGGCAACGACCTGCACCTTGATGTCGGGGTACGCCTTGCGGAACAGCTCAACGCCGGCGTTCAGGGGATCGGCGTCATGGGGTGAGTAGACCACTAACGTGCCTTCAGCCAGCGCGGCAGTTGTACTGAGTACCATCACGGCGGTCAGAAGAAGTACAAGCAGTTTCTTCATCGTGGAATCCTCCATTCAGTTGATTCGAACGGCGCAGACCCGTTCGTTGTTATTAAC
>CAVFND010000317.1:0-2040 GCA_963623615.1 Oscillibacter sp. ER4
TCGCCGACGGTGACGCGGTAGCCGTCGCCCTCGCGGGCGATGGTGGTGATAGGGAAGTCGAAGTAGAAGTCGACCTTATCCTTGAGCAGGTTATAGAGGTTCGAGAGCACGACGAGATTCACATCCGTGCCGAGGTGGCGGACGGAGGCGTCGAGCAGGTTGAGCTTATTCTGGATGCAGAGCTTTTTGAACTTCGTGCCGGCGGTGGAGTAGAGCTTTGTGCCCTCGCCGCCGTAGGCCATGTTGATCTCGTCGACATAGTGCATGAGATCGAGCGCCTGCTTCTTGCCGATGTACTCGTGCAGCGTGCCGCCGAAGTCGTTGGTGATGTTGTACTTGCCGTCAGAAAATGCGCCCGCGCCGCCGAAACCGCTCATGATCGAGCAGCTCTTGCAGCGGATGCAGGATTTGACCTTGTCGCCGTCGATGGGGCAGTGGCGCTTTTCAAGGCTGTGACCGGCCTCGAACACGGCGACGCGCAGGTCGCAGCGATCCTTTGTCAGCTCGTAGGCGGAGAAAATACCGCCGGGGCCGCCGCCGATGATGATGACGTCGTAATGCATGGAAGAAACCTCCATTTGATCCGGATTTGCCGGAGGAGCATCCCACCGGCGCAAAAATACATATTATATTGTAGTAAAATCGCGGATAAACTCAAGAGAAGAAACGGAAAAAGGAGCGGAATGATTTCCGCTCCTTTTTGGCTGAGTCTACATATTTTTCTTGATGCTCCTGATGGCGTTTTTCTCAAGGCGCGAGACCTGCGCCTGCGAGATGCCGATCTCGCTTGAGACCTCCATCTGCGTCTTGCCGTCGGAGTAGCGTAAGGCGAGGATCTGGCGCTCGCGCTCGCTCAGGCGCGCCATGGCTTCCTTGAGTGCGATCTGCTCGAGCCAGTCCTCGTCGGTATTCTTGTTGTCGCGCACCTGATCCATGACGCACACGGCGTCGCCGCCGTCGGAGTAGATGGGTTCAAAGAGCGACACGGGGTCGCACACGGCGTCCATGGCGAAGACGACCTCCTCGCGCCGGATGCCGAGCTCGCGCGCGATCTGCTCGACCGTGGGCTCGCGCTGCTGCTCACGCTGGAGCTTTTCGCGCGCCTGCAGGACGCGGTAGGCTGTGTCGCGCATCGAGCGGCTGACGCGGATGGAGCTGTTGTCGCGCAGGTACCGCCGGATCTCGCCAATGATCATCGGCACGCCGTAGGTGGAGAAGCGGACATTCTGCGAGGTGTCGAAGTTGTCGATGGCCTTGAGTAGCCCCACGCAGCCGACCTGAAAGAGGTCGTCCGCATTTTCCCCGCGCCCGGAAAAGCGCTGGATGACCGACAGCACCAGCCGCAGATTGCCCTCGACGAGCTGTTCGCGCGCGCCTTTGTCGCCGTCTTTCGCGCGCCGAAGCAGCGCGTCCGTCTCTGCGGCGGTCAGCGTCGGCAGTTTTGTCGTGTTCACGCCGCAGATCTCCACCTTGCCAAGCATAAAAGAATCCCCGCCTCCCATGCGTAGTGCTTTCAGTATGTCCGCGTGCGGCGGAAACATACGGAATGGGAGATGGGGATATTTTTTATCGTTCGGCGCGGTTCGATGGACTTTGCACCCTCAAACGGTTCTCACGCGAGAATGCCGATGCAGAACGCAATGATCGCGGCGTTGAAGAAGTCGTTGAACAGGCCGCCGACCATCGGGATGACGAAGTAGGCCGAGGGAGACGCACCATAGCGGCGGGAAACGGCCTGCATGTTGGCCATGGCGTTGGACGTGGCACCCATGCCGAAGCCGATAAAGCCGGCGGTGATCATCGCAGCGTCGTAGTCGCGGCCCATGACGGGGAAGACGACCAGCAGCGAGAAGAGAACCATCAGCAGCACCTCGGCGGCGAGGGCGACGATCATCGGCAGCGCCAGATCGACAAGCTGCCAGAGCTTGAGGCCTGAGAGCGCCATTGAGAGGAAGATCGCGAGGAACATGTTGCCCATCGTGCTGATCTCCTGCGCAGGGAACTCCATGATCTTGAAGTGGTCGATCACATTGCGCACAA
>CAVFND010000318.1:0-2037 GCA_963623615.1 Oscillibacter sp. ER4
GGATGAATACTTCGACTACAAGGAGAAGTACGAAAACCGCATTGCTGACCTCGCCGTGGAAATGGAACAGTTGGAGGACGGCCTGCGGACGATGGATACGCAGATTGAGCAGCATCGGGCGCTGGAGCAGGACGCCGCGCAGATCAAGACCGACCGTGCGCTGACCGGCGCACTCATCGAGCGGCTGATCGACCGCATCGAGGTATCCCACGATAAGCAGATCACGGTGAGCTACCGTTTCCAGAGCGAATTTGAAACCTATGCGGAGGTGCTGGAACAATGCAGAAATATGTGATTGCCCTCTACATCCGCCTCTCCATCGAGGACTACAAGTATGACAGTCTGAGCATTGAGAATCAGAGCCTTGTTCTCCACGAGTACGCGGCTTCCATGCCCGAAGTCCTGAACGCAGAGATCACGGAGTTCATCGACAACGGGTACAGCGGCACGAATTTTGAGCGCCCGCAGGTGCAGAAGCTCATTGAGCTGGTGCGAGCCAATCAAATCGACTGCATCATCGTCAAGGACTTTTCCCGCTTCGGGCGCAACAGCATTGAAACCGGCTATTTCATCGAGCGCGTGTTCCCGTTGTTCCATACCCGCTTCATTTCCATCAGCGATGATTTTGACAGCAGCAAATTCAAGGGCGATACCGGCGGCATGGACGTGGCGTTCAAGTATCTTATCAGCGAGTATTACAGCCGCGATATGTCCATCAAGACCAAGAGCGCCAAGTACGCCAAGATGCAGCGCGGCGAGTATCAGAGCAAGATTTGTCCCTACGGCTACCGCAAAAGCGCCGATGGCAGAATGGAGCCTGACCCGGAGGCCGCTGCCGTCGTGCAGCTCATCTTCCAGCTCGCCGCCGAGGGCGTCAACGCCACAGCCATCACGCGGGAGCTGTTCCGCAGGAACATCCCCACCCCCGGCCAGTACAAAGCGGCGCGGGGCAATCACACCCACGATATTTCCCGCTGTCACGGGATTTGGAGTGCATCCACCATTCTCCGCATTTTGGAGGACGAACGCTACACCGGCGTGTATGTGATCGGCAAGCGGGCGGTTCTCGAAGTAGGCGGCACCAGAAGCCGCCTGAAGGACAGAGAATCATGGTACATCATCCCCGACCATCACCCGGCCATCGTTGAGAAGGCTGTGTTTGATACCGTGCAGGCCAGCCAGCTCCGCTTTTCCCAGCCCAACAAAAAGAAGCGGGACTACCCGCTGAAAGGCAAAGCCTTCTGCGGCTGCTGCGGTCATGCGCTGTCCCGCACCATGCAGAAAACTTCGTATTACTATTGCCGCCATTCCGAGGCGGACGAAGAAAGCTGCTGCCACAAGATGCGCCTAAACGCCGCAGAGCTGGAACAGGCGGTATTCCTGACGCTGAAAAAGCAGATGGAAGCCGCCGCGCCGCTTGCACCGGACGGTACGCTTCGGGTGGATGCTTCCGTACCGGAACGCGCCGAATATGAGCAGCAGATTGAGGCGCTGCAAGACGGCAAGCGCACCTTGTATGAACGCTATCTCATGGGCGAGATCGACCTGAACACCTACAAGGCAGAAAAGGCCGCGTGTGATGAGCTGCTGCTGAAAACGAAAAACGCCTATGCCGCAGTATTGGCACAGGCGAAGCAAAAGCAGGACGAGCAGGCACGGCAGGACAGCCGCAAGGAAGCGACCAAAGCGATTTTCGATGCGGACACGCTGACCACCGAGCTGGCCGAGCTGCTGATAGACCGGGTGCTGGTGTACCCCGATAAGCGCATTGAGATCGCATACAAAATCCAAGACATTTTCGATTGAGGTGGCAGACATGAAAATCGCTTTCTATTGCAGAGTGGACGGACAGGGCTTCGGCTTTGTCCTCCCCGATGAAGCTGACAAGCTCCGCGAGTTTTTCGCCGAGCATCAGGATAAGCCTGCGCTTGAAAATCCATCAAGCGCAAGCTAAAAATTTTTGTCGTGTGCTTGACATACGGGTGTCTCAAATCGTGGATTCTGATGACCTTGACGCCAGACGCTTTGCATCCGAAC
>CAVFND010000319.1:0-2020 GCA_963623615.1 Oscillibacter sp. ER4
GCGCACGTTCCCACGCCGAAGGCCTGCACGGATTCCTACGGCTACCGCACAGTGTGCAAAAAGCTGCGGCGCAGCTATTTTCTGCCGCTGGTCTATCTGCTGATGGACGCGGGGCTCATTTTTCTTGTGTTTTATGCGTGGAGTATCCCGCTGCTGTCGCTGCTCACGATCCCGAAGAATGATGTGATTCAGGGTGCTTCGATCATCCTTGGCAGCATCATCGGTATGTTCAGCGGCGCGCAGGAGAGAAAGGCGATGCGCACGCTCAAGCGCGCGATGGAAGACTGCGAGTATGTGGAGAAGATGCCGCGCAACCGCTGGGCGGGGGCAGAGCGCGCACTCTCACTCGTTGTCGTTGTGCTGATGGTCGCGGTGCTCTTCGGAAAGGGATACAGCAACCGCGGCGATGCTTATGACGAGCCGACGCTGCCCTATCTTCGCGCCGAAGAGCTCGGCGGCGATCCGTTCGACTGGTGCTATCAGCGCGATCTTTCCACCCCGCTCGGCGGGCATGTGTACTCCGTCGGCGAAACGCCGTATGCCGGAATGATCGACAACTGGTGGCTTTACAGCACAGAGCTTGACTTCTACGCCCCGCGCATTTCCACGCTGGCAAAGCCCTTGACATGTGAGCTGCGCGACTACTTCATGGGAAGCGATGCGCAGACGCTTTCCGCCGACGGTTTTGACGAGGCGTATTACGCAGAATTTACCAGATCGAATACCCGGCTTCCAAATGAACCGGACGAAGTCCGACAGTTTCTCATCCTGCGCCGCGGGGGAGAGATGCTCTACTTCCGCACCGAGGCGCCGGACGACCTGCGGGACCGCCTGGACGAATTTACAGACATCTTCGGCCAGTACAGCGAATTATCATAAAAAGAAGTGCGTTCCCGTCGGGAACGCACTTCTTTTATGCCTTTGTCACTGCTCTGACTTTTTGAGTTCGTCGAGCTGGCCTTCCAGCGTGGTGAACGCCTCAGGCAGCTGTGTGACGGCGGCATCCGCGCGCTTGAGCTCGTTGGACACGCTCTCGCACGTCGCGCCGAGCGTCGAGAGCACCTGCTCGCACTGACCCCGGCATGCCGCGATCATCGCCTGCAAACGCTCGCGCGTGGCGGCGTCGAGCGCGTCCGCGCGCTCGCGGGCGGAGAGCTCGATGTCGGCAATGTGCGCCTTGACGCGGCCATATTCCTCCACCTGCGGGCGGAGCTCATCAAGCTCACTTAAAAGACGCTTGCGCTCCTGCTCGGCGGCGGAAAGACGCTCGGCGTGCTGGGCTTCGAGCTCGGCGATGCGCTGCTCGGCAGCGTCGTCTTTTGCTTTGAGTTGGCGGTCACAGTCGGCCTTGGCGCTTGCGAGCTTCTGTGCGCCCTCTTCAATCTGCGCGCGCAGATCGGAGATCGTTTCCTGCGCGGCGGTCAGGCCCTTTTTGAGCGCGTCCTGCGCGCTGGATGCGGCCGAGCAGGACTCGGCAAACTTGTCGCGTTCGCGCTCGGCGGCGGCGAGCTTATCGCGCAGCTCTGCATTCTCGCGGCAGAGGCCGTCGCTCTCCTGCTCGAGCGCTTCGATCTGCTGCTTGCTCTCGAGCGAGGTTTTTTCGATATAGCGGATGACGTCATCGCGGTTGAAGCCGCCGAAGACGGAACTCTTGAAGGTATTTTCCATGTTTCTACCACCTTTTCCTTTGTCAAAGTTATGGTAACACAAACCCGCCGCGATGACAAGGAAAAAAGCGCGATGTCTCAGGACACCGCGCTTTTGTGCTTTTTATCGGAAGGAAAAAGGAAAAGCTCTTGCCCTTCTTGGTGAAGGTAAAGCCTTCCTGCTCCTCGCCGACGGCTTTGGTGCAGCGCACGCGCTCGGCGCTCACGCTGCCGCTGACGTCGCCGCAGGTGACGCTGTCGCCCGGGCGGACGTTGCCCTTAACATCGCCGCAGTGGACGCTGTCGCCCGCGGTCACATCGCCGCCGACGTCGGTGCAGGTGACGCCGTCTCCAGCTTTGACGCTGCCGGAGAT
>CAVFND010000320.1:0-2003 GCA_963623615.1 Oscillibacter sp. ER4
GGCATTCCCATTCCGGAGGCATAAAGATTCTTCGAGCTCCAGACTGCCAATCAAAAGCCTTTCTCTTGAGGTTCCAAAGGGGCCATTCTCTTTTGCGAAAGAGAATGGCCCCTTTGACTCGCACTCCCTGCACGATGCAGGGAAACAACAGAATGTTATTGCTCCAGTAAGAACCTCGCAATATTCTGCACCGCGGCAGCGGCTTTTGGAATGGGAAACATCTGAAACACATGCCACATTCCCTCGCTGACCTGCAGACGGCAGGGAACATTCGCGCACTTCATCGCCTGATAGAGCGCTTCGGAATCCGAATACAGAATTTCGTGGTCGCCGACCTGGATAAGCGTCGGCGGGAAGCCGGTAAAGTCGGCAAAGAGCGGAGACAAGTCGCTCGAACGGTAGTCCCGCCCCGCGGCGTAGGCGAGGCGCACGGCCTCAATGTATTCGGGCGTGAGCATCGGGTCGATCTCCGCGCGCTCTGTGTACGATTTGCCGGACATCGTCATGTCCGTCCACGGAGACATCAGGATGAGAGCGCCGGGGAGCTTGCGGCCCGCCGCCTTGAGGCGGTTGCAGAGCACGAGGGCGAGGTTGCCGCCCGCGCTGTCGCCCGCGAGGACGATATCGCGCGCGCCGTAGCCCAGGAGCATCAGATAGTCCCACGCGCGCAGCGCGTCCTCGACCGCGGCGGGATAGGGAAACTCGGGCGCGAGGCGGTATTCGAAGCTCAGTACGTCGTAGCCTGTCGCGTGCGTGAGCTTGGACGACAATACGCGCGAATAGCCGAGGTTGCCGCTCGTGTAGCCGCCGCCATGGCAGTAAAGAATGGCGTGGCGGCTGCCGTGGGGGGGCTTGAGCCGCGTCCACGCCGCGCTCATACCCGAAAGGGCAAATTCCTCATAGTCCATGCCCGCCATCGGCGCGGTCAGCTTGCCGAGGACTTCCTGACTGCGGCGCTGGCGTTCGAGCTCTTCGGCGGTCATGCTTTCTGGCGCGCCGGCGCTGTGCAGCGCCTTGAGCGCACGCATCAGCGGGTCGAGATGCGCTCTCTCGGCCTCGCTCTTCTTTTGACGGATGATGCGGAGTTTGGGGTCCATAGCTCCTCCTGAAAATCAAAATTCTTAGCAGGTATGATATCATAATTTCGTGAAAATGCCAAGGAAAAGCTGCATCTTTCTTGTAGCGCGCCGCGCTTTGTGCTACAATAAATTTCTCAAGACTGCGCAGAGGGAAAGAAGGAACATCGGATGGCCAAGCCCAACAGCAACTGGTACAAGCTCGACTCCGCGGGCACGCTCTATTCCGCGCTGCAAAAGGAGGAGTATTCGGCCATCTACCGTTTTTCCGCGCTGATGGAAAAGGACGTCGACCCTGCGGCACTCCAGCGCGCCATCGACCGCTGCATGCCGCGCTTCCCAACCTTTGCCGTGCGCATCCGCAAGGGCGCGTTCTGGTACTATCTGGAGCACAACAGCGCGCCGGGACCGTTTTTGAAAGAGGACGTGTCCGACCCCTGCCAGCCCGTCCGCTTCAAGGAGGACAACGGCTGGCTCGTGCGCTTTTACTATTACCGAAGTCGCATCTCGATCGAGGTTTTCCACGCCCTTTCCGACGGCGGCGGGGCCATCGTCTTCTTCCGCACGCTGCTTGCCGAATACCTGCGCCAGACCGGAGTTGCCGTTCCCGCGGGAAACGGTGTGCTCGATTTGAATGAGCCGCCGCGCGAGGAGGAGATGGAGGACGCCTACGCCCGCTACGCAGGCAAGCACGCTTTCGGCCTCAGGCGGCTTCCCAAGGCGTATCAGAACACCGGCACACCTGAGCCGTTCTACACGTTCCATGTGACGATGGGCTTCGTGCCGCTCTCGAAGCTGCGCGAGGAATCGAAAAAGTACGGCTCGTCGATCACGGAATACCTTTCCGCCGTGCTGATCTACGTCATTTTGGAAAAGCAGAAGCGCGAAAAGCCCTACCGCCTGCGCCCTGTGGCGCTGGCGGTCCCC
>CAVFND010000321.1:0-2002 GCA_963623615.1 Oscillibacter sp. ER4
AGAAAAGTGCCGAGGCCGGCCACGTCCCCTTCCAGTACAAAAAAATGCTGGGCTAGCCGAACTTCTCCGCCGCCTTGGAAAGGCTGCCGGTATCGGCCGCCTCCAGCAGCATTCTGTATTTATCAATATTCACATCTGCCCTCCTGTGACAAAATTTCACAGTCATCGTTATAAAGTCGCGTTTTACTCTTAACAGCTTCCAGTATACAATACGAAATATCCAATTTCAATCAAGTCGGCTATTATGTTTTTGAACAAAACGTCAACTTGAAAGAGACATCAATAAAGGGAGAAAATGGATATGTTGTTTGTTGTGGGTTGTGTTTTTTGCCGCTGCTCTGGCACTGGCATTCGCCGCGTTCAACTTCGCCGCGGTGAAGAAAATGCCGGAGGGCACCGAGCGCATGAGCGAGATCGCCGCGGCGATCCGCGTGGGCGCGAATGCCTTCATCAACTATGAGTACCGCATCCTCGCCATCGTGGTGGCGTGCATCGCCGTTCTGATGGCGATCATCACCACCTGGCACGCCGCCGTGGCGCTGCTCATCGGCGCGGTGATGTCCGCGAGCGCGGGCTTCATCGGTATGAAGATTGCGACGTATGCCAACGTCCGCGTGTCGAACCGCGCCCGCGAGAGCCGCAGCATCGGCGACACGGTCAAGGGCGCGTTTCGCGGCGGCTCCGTGATGGGCCTGTGCGTCGGCGGCTGCGCGCTGCTGGGTCTTTTCCTTGTGTACATCATCTTCGGCCTGGGCCTTGGGCAGCTCGAAGAGGTCTCCGGCAGCTATACGAACCTGCTGGGGCTCACGTTCGTTCCCTTCCCGATGACGCTCTCGGGCTACGCGCTGGGCTGCTCGCTCGTGGCGATGTTCAACCGCGTGGGCGGCGGCATCTACACTAAGGCCGCCGACATGGGCGCTGACCTCGTCGGCAAGACCGAGGCGCACATCCCTGAGGACGACCCGCGCAACCCCGCGACCATCGCCGATAACGTCGGCGACAACGGCGGCGACGTGGCGGGCCTCGGCTCCGACATTCTGGAGAGCTTTGTCGGCGCGATCGCGTCCGGCGTCATCCTCTCCTATCACATGTTCGCCAAGTCCCTCGCCGAGGGCACGGGCATGACGGAGGACCTGCTGCAGAGCCTGATCCGCTTTCCGCTGCTGCTCGTCTCCGTCGGCCTGATCGCCTGCTGCATCGGCATCGCGACGCTTGTTTTCAAGAGCAAGCTCTCGAACGACCCGCACCGCGATTTGAACGGCGCGACCTACGTCTCCGCCGCACTGACGATGCTGCTCGGCATCGCCGTCGCCTATGTCTGCTTCCGCGGCTATGACAAGGGGCTTCTCACCGCGTGCCTCGGTTTCAAGGTTGGCTTCTTCTCCCCGTGGATTGCGGCAGCCATCGGCATCGCCGCCGGTATCATCATCGGCGCGTTCGCCGAGTATTACACCTCTGACGCCTACAAGCCCACGCAGCTTCTCGCTCAGGCCTCGAAGGAGGGCGCGGCGCTGACCATCCCGCAGGGTCTCGCCTTTGGCATGAAGTCCTGCATGGCACCCTGCATCGTGCTCGGCGCGGGCATCATCTGCTCCTACTCCGTCTCCGGCATGTACGGCGTTGCCATGGCGGCCATGGGCATGCTGTCCTTCGTCTCCGCCACGGTCTCGGTCGACACCTACGGCCCCATCTCCAACAACGCCGGCGGCATCGCCGAGATGTCCGCCCTCGCCCCCGAGGTGCGTGAGATCACCGACACGCTCGACTCCGTCGGCAACACGACCGCCGCCATCGGCAAGGGCTTTGCCATCGGCTCCGGCGCGCTGGCCGCGCTCGCGCTGATGATCTCCTACCTCTACTCTTACAACGACTTCTCCACCCCGCTGGTGCTCAACATCGTCGATCCCATGACGCTTGTGGGCGCGATCTTCGGCGGCGCGCTGCCGTTCCTGTTCTCCGGCATGCTCATTGAGGCCGTGGCCAAGGCCGCACGCAAGATGGT